>NZ_JAQGLV010000348.1 GCF_028292705.1 Collimonas fungivorans
GCGAATTGGCCAGGCCGCACAGCGCCGAGAACACGCCGAACATGACCATCGACGTGATGAATACCCGCACCGCGCCGAAGCGGTTGGCGAGCCAGCCGGTCAGCGGCACGGTGATCGCTTCCGCCACTGCGTACGAAGTGATGACGTAGGTGCCCTGGCTGGAGGAGGCGCCGAGCGCACCGGAGATGGTCGATACCGAGACGTTGGCGATGGTGGTGTCGAGCACTGCGATGAAGTTGGCGGCGGCCAGCAGCAGGCCGGCGCCGATCAGCTGCGCCCCGGCCAGGGGTGTGATCGGCAGTTCTGAAGAGGTGGATGACATGCTCTGCTTTCCTGTTGCTTACATGCGCGCAGCCGGGGCGCTCTTGTCGCCGCGCGTATCAATCGACACTTCCATCGACAAGCCGACGCTCAAGGGTTTGGCGATCAGCTCCTTGCGCTCTATCGAAATCCGCACTGGCAGCCGCTGCACCACCTTGATCCAGTTGCCGGTGGCGTTTTGCGCCGGAATCATGGCGAACGCCGAACCGGTGCCGCCCGACAGGCCGACCACGGTGCCGTGGTATTCGACCGAACCGCCGTAGATGTCGGCGCTCATGGTGACCGGTTGTCCCAGTTGCACCTGGGTCAGCTGGCCTTCCTTGAAATTGGCGTCGACGTGCATCGACTGGGTCGGCACCACGGTCATCAGGGCGGTGCCGGCCTGCACCCGCTGGCCGGCCTGGACCTGGCGCCGCGCCACCACGCCGTCGACCGGGGCGCGCAAGACGGTGCGCTCCAGGTCCAGCTTGGCCTGGTCGCGCTTGGCCCGGGCCAGTTCGACTTCAGGATTGGTGGCGACGGTGGTGTTGGCGGTCAGCACCGTGCTGGCTTGCTGGGCGCCGATGGTGGCGCTGCGGTTGCTCTTGGCTTGTATGGCGCCGGCTTCAGCGACTTTCATGTTGGCTTGTGCAGTCAGCAGCGCGCTGCGGGCATTGGTCAGCTCTTCGCCGGAGACCGAGCCGGACTTGGCCAGCGCTTCGCGCCGGCGCAGGTCGAGTTCGGCGCGCTGCAAGTCCGCTTGCGCCGACAGCACCTGGGCCGCGGCGCGGCTCTGCTCGGCGTCGCGCGCCAGGACCTGGGCCGCTAGTCCGGCGTCGTTGGCGAAATAGCTCTGCACGCGGCGCTCGGAACGATCCAGGTCGGCTTCCGCCTGCAGCAGCGCCAGTTTGGCGTCGCTATTGTCGATCACGACCAGCACCTCGCCTTGCTTCACATATTGGGTGTCGACCACCTTGACATCAGCGACGATGCCGTTGATGGCCGGCGTGATCTGGGAAATTTCAGCCGCGGTATACGCATTGTCGGTGCTGATGTAGCGTGAGCCGATGAAATGCCAGTAAGTGGCGTAGGAAAGGCCGCCGAGCAGGATGACGCCGCCCAAGATGGCGAACAGTTTCTTGCGTTTTTTGGTGGTGGCCGCCTGTTCCGCCTTGAGCGCGGCTTCGGTGGATGCGAGTTCTTGGACTGCCTGGGAATCGGAATGTGACATGTTGTTCTTACCTATTGAGTTTGATCAGATTGCAGCCTGGCGATAACCGCCGCCCAACGCCCGCACCAGTTGCACGTCCAGCGCGAACATGCGCGAACGCAGCGTCGACAGGTCGCGCTGGTTGGTGAGCAGGGTGTCTTGCGCGTTGAGCACGTCGAGGTAGGTCGCCAGTCCGCCTGCATAGCGGTTCTGGGCGATCTGGGCGGCTGCCGCGGCGGCGTCGACCGCTTCCTGCACCTTGCCCAGGCGTCCCGATAAGGCTTTTTCGCTGACGGCGGCATCGGCGACATCCTGCAATGCCTGGGTCACGGCGCTGTCGTAGTTGGCCACGGCTTCGTCATAACTGGCGCTGGCCTGGCGATACTGGCCGCGCAGGCGGCCGCCCTCGAAGATCGGCAGCGAGATGGCGGGGCCGATGCTGCCGATATCGGAGCCGGCCTTGGTCAGCATGCCCAGCCCCAGCGACTGGAAACCGAGGTAGGCAGTCAGGTTCACGTTCGGATAGAACTGCGCCTTGGCGACCTTGATCTGCTTGGCGGCGGCTTCGGCGCGCAGGCGCGCGGCCACCACGTCCGGCCGCCGGCCGAGCAGGTTCACGGGCAGCTGCGACGGCAAGGCAAACGGCTTGGACAGGTCGAGCACCGGCCGCTGCAACGACAAGCCGCGGTCCGGTCCGGCGCCGAGCAGGGCGGCCAGCTTGTTGCGTTGCAGGGCTATCGATTCGTCCAGGCTCAGCAGGTCGGCTTCGGCGCTGGCCTTGCGCGCCACTACCTGCTTGACGCTGCCGAGCGTCTCCAGGCCGTTGAGGCGGCGCTGTTCAAACAGGTCCAGCGTCTGTATCCGCACCTGCAGCGCTTCTTGCGCCGTGTCGTGCTGGCTCAGCAGGCGCTCGAATTCGGCGTAGGCGGCGGCGATCGAGGTCGCCAGCGTGATCCTGGCCTGGGCCGCGTCGGCTCTGGCGGCTTCCAGGTCGGAGGTGGCGGCGGCCAGCGCGGCGCGGTTCTTGCCCCAGAAATCGATTTCATAACTGAGGTTGAGCGTGGCCTGGCCTTCGACGTTGTAGTTCTGCGGCACGAACTCCGGCGGCACGCCGTTGTTGTAGCTTTGCTTCATGTAGTCGGCCGAGGCATTCGCGCTGACTTGCGGCAGCAGGGCGGCGCCTTGCTGCTGGGCCACGCCTTGCGCTTTCAGCAGGCGCGCCTGGGCTGCCGCCAGCGACGGCGCGCCCTTCAAGCCTTCGGCGATCAGCGTGTCGAGTTGGCGGTCGCCGTAAATCGTCCACCAGTTGTCGTCCGGCCAACTGACGGCATTGCCGGCCAGCTGGCCGGTTTGATAACTGCTGATGTCCTTGGGCGCGGCGCGCGGGCCGATTTCGGAAAACGGGGCGCAGCCGCTGATGCTCAGCGCCAGTACGCATATGCTGAGGGTGGCGTAGGGTGGAAAATAAGGGCGTGACATAGGAAATATCCTGTTGTAAATCGACATGGCCAAAATTCATAACTGAACTGTACGGTATAGTATAGTATTGACTTTTCAGCGTCGTCAAGTAAAACTGTTGGCCTTGACGGGGTAGGTTTTTTTTACAACAAAGGCGCGGCAATTGCCGTCAGCGCCACAGGTAGGCAAGGACAAGGAACAATCAATGCGCAAGAAAAGCGAAGAACGACGACAGGCGATCCTGGATGTCGCGGCGCAGATGTTCAATGAATCGGGATTCGAAGGGGCTTCGATGTCGGACATATCGGCGCGCCTGGGCGGATCGAAGGCGACGCTGTACAACTATTTCTCGTCGAAAGAGGAAATTTTCGTCGAAGTCCTGCTGCGGCAGGCTGGCGCGCAGTTCGACCTGACCTTCGCCAGCCTGGTCGAATCCGACGATCTGCGCGCCGTCTTGCAGCGTTTCGGCGCGATGTACCTGCAGGCGAAACTGCAGCCCGAGATCATCGCTGCGCGCCGTCTCATCCTTTACCATGCCGAGCGGTCCCAGCTTGGCCAGGTCATGTACGAGCGCGGACCGAAAAGGGGCACGACCAGGATGGCCGAATTCTTCGCCAGCGCAATGGCGCGCAAACAGATCCGCGAAGCCGATGCCTGGCTCGCCGCCTTGCAGTTCCACGGCCTGATGGAGGCGGAGTGGATCGAAGTCAGGATGCTGGGGGTGGTCACAGCGGTGACAGCGGCCAAGGTGCGCGATTCGGTGGAACGCGCCGTCGATGCCTTCATGCGGATTTATGCCATTTGAGAATATTCCTGCGACAGGGAAATGTGCGCTCGCAGCATGGGACAGCCAAGGAGCGTACAATCGAGGCATGACAGCTGCTTTCCCTGTACGGACCAATGATATTGAACGTTGATCTCCATTGCCATTCCAATGTTTCCGACGGCACCTTGACGCCGGCGGCGGTGGCCGCGCGCGCCAAGGCTAATGGCGTCGATATCTGGGCCCTGACCGATCACGACGAAATAGGCGGCATCGCCGCAGCGCGGGCCGCGGCGGCTGAGCTCGGCCTGCCGTATGTGGCGGGAGTAGAGATCTCGATCACCTGGGCCGCGCAGACCATCCACATCGTCGGTTTGCAAATCGACGAAACCAATGCTGAACTGGTGCAGGGGCTGGCCGCCACGCGCGGCGGCCGCGAACGGCGTGCGCATGAAATGGCGGAACAGCTGGCGGCGGTGGGAATTCCCGGCGCCTTCGAAGGCGCCTTGAAGCATGTCGGCAATCCGGACCTGATATCGCGCACTCATTTTGCCCGCTACCTGGTGGAGATCGGCCGCTGCGCCGACACCAGCGAAGTATTCCGCAATTTCCTGACCGAGGGCAACCCCGGTTATGTCCCGCATCGCTGGGCCTCGCTGGAACAATCGGTGCGCTGGATCTGCGGCGCCGGCGGTGTGGCGGTGGTGGCGCATCCGGGCCGCTACAAGCTGAGCGACCTGGCTTTCGACGCTTTTTTCAACGAGTTCAAACAGCTCGGCGGCAGCGCGATCGAAGTCATCACCGGCAGCCACACGCCGGACCAGTACGGCTATTACGCCAAGGTCGCCGCCGACTACGGATTCCTTGCTTCGCGCGGTTCCGATTTCCACAGCCCGAGCGAATCGCGGGTTGATCTCGGCACCTTGCCGCCACTGCCCGACAGCCTGACGCCGGTGTGGCACAACTGGTGATTTCCGCAGCACTGCCTCCGCAATAATCTCCCCCGCCAGACCCTGAAACAGCCGGCTATGCTGCTGCGTCGCAGCATAGTTACTGCCTTTGCATGTCGATGATTCTGTACTACTCTGAATTTGAACCTGTTGCAGAATTTGTGCACGGGGTCTTGTCATATCTGCAGTAATGATGTGGCAGTTGCTTATTGCTTTTGAGGAGGTCGTCATGGAACTTCACATGCATTCGCATCACCTGGAGCGCCGCTTGCCAGACTGGCCGGCGGCAGCCGTCTCCGGTTTTGCCGCCGGTGCGGTCGTGATGGTGCTGGAGCTGCTCTGGTCAACCCTGTTCATGGATACCAGCCCCTGGGTCACCTCGCGCATGGTGGCCGCCATCGTCCTCGGACCGGACACGATGCAAGCCAGCACTTTCAGCGTCGGCGTGGTCGCCGTCGCCCTTGCCACCCACTATGTGCTGGGCATCGTCCTCGGCCTGATCCTGGCTGTCATCATTGCGCCTTTCCACTTTGACTCCAGCGTCGGCATGATACTGCTGACCGGCGCTGTGTTCGGCCTCGCCGTCTACCTGTTCAATTTTTACGGCATGGCGCGCTTCTTCTCGTGGTTTAACGACATGCGCGGCTGGTCGACCATGGCTGCCCACCTGATCTTCGGCATGTCGGCAGCGATCATTTACTGGAAGCTGGAACGGCCGATAGGGCAATAACGGCCACGGCGTGCTCGGCCAAGGGGTTGTCGGCGGACCAGGACAGCGATCCTGATCCGCCCCGGATGGGTTTCGCTGCGCTGACGTCTGTAGCGATCAAGAGTAGTCTTCATTGCATCTCAATCACTGCTGCGAGCGCTTCGCAGGAGAGAGGATAGCTATGGCCATGGCTGTTGCGCTCGTCTTGATGGTTGCCGCCTCGCTGCTGTTTCATTTTCTCAGCCCTTGGTGGGCCACGCCGCTGGCGTCGAACTGGCGCCAGATGGACGATACGCTGACCATCACGCTGGTCATCACCGCCATCTTCTTCGTTGTCATCAACCTGTTCATCGTCTACACCTTGCTGCGTTTTCGCCATCGCGAAGGGCGGCGCGCGGCCTACCAGCCCGACAACAAGAAACTCGAACGCTGGCTGATCGTCGCCACCAGCATCGCCATCATGGGCTTGCTGGCGCCTGGCCTGTTTGTCTACGCGGCTTATGTAACGGTGCCGGCGAATGCGCTGGATGTGGAAGTGGTCGGCCAGCAGTGGCAGTGGAAATTCCGCTATCCCGGGCCCAGCGGCAAACTGGGACGCTCCAGCGTCGACCTGGTCAGCGCCGCCAATCCGTTCGGGCTGGATCCGCGCGATCCGGCCGGCCAGGACAATATCCTGATCAACAATAACGAACTCCACCTGCAGATCAACCAGCCGGTCAGGATGCTGCTGCGTTCGCAGGACGTGCTGCACGATTTCTACGCGCCGCCATTCCGCGCCCGCATGAACATGGTGCCGGGCATGGTGACCTCGTTCTGGTTCACGCCGAACAAGCTCGGCCGTTATGAAGTCTTGTGCGCGCAGCTGTGTGGCGTCGGCCATTCGGGCATGCGCGGTTATGTCGTAGTGGAGGACGCCGCCAGTTTTCAGAAATGGCTGAAGGCGCAGCCGACGTTTGCCCAGACCATGGCGCCGCCGGCTCCAGCTCCGGCGCCGCAGGTCGGTGCGGCGGCCGGCGGCGCTGCTGCAGCCGTGACCGGCGATGCCCTGGTGGCGCAAGGCAAGGCGCTGGCTGAATCCAAGGCTTGCGTGGCTTGCCATACGGTGGACGGCAGTCCGCGCGTCGGCCCGACCTGGAAGGACTTGTTCGGTAAAACCGAAACCATGGAAAACGGTTCCACCGCAAAAGTGGACGAAACTTACCTGAAGGATTTCATCCGCAATCCGCAAGCGCGGGTAGTCAAGGGCTTTGCGCCGATGATGCCGAAGATCGACATGAGCGATGCCGAGCTGGAGGCGCTGGTGGCTTACATCAAATCCTATGGCACGCCGGCGCCAAGCCAGCAGGCGCAGCAATCACCACCATCCAGCGCACCATCCCGATAACCGAGGAACCCCATGGCCCACACCGACGACAGCGCGCACCATGACCACGGACCGCAAGGTTTCTTCCGCAAATACGTCTGGAGCCAGGACCACAAGGTGATTGCGATCCAGTACGCCAGCGTCGCCATCCTGGCCGGACTGGTGGGGGTCGGGCTGTCGAACCTGATGCGCCTGCAGCTGGGCTTTCCCGGCAAGTTTGCCTTCATCGATGCGCCGCATTACTACCAGTTCATGACCATGCACGGCATGATCATGGTGATCTACCTGCTCACGGCGCTGTTCCTCGGCGGTTTCGGCAATTACCTGATCCCGCTGATGGTGGGTGCGCGCGACATGGTTTTCCCATACCTGAACATGCTCAGCTTCTGGGTCTACCTGCTTTCGGTGATCGTGCTGATGGCGAGTTTTTTCGTGCCGGGCGGGCCGACCGGCGCCGGTTGGACCTTGTACCCGCCGCAGGCGATCTTGCCGGGCACGCCGGGTTACGAGTGGGGCATCATCCTGATGCTGGTGTCACTGTTGATCTTTATCGTCGCCGCCACCATGGGTGGCTTGAACTACGTGACTACTGTATTGCAGGCGCGTACCCGGGGCATGACGCTGCTGCGCATGCCGCTGACGGTGTGGGGAATTTTTGTTGCGACCATCCTGGCGCTGCTGGCTTTCCCGGCGCTGTTCGTGAGCGGCATCATGATGCTGCTGGACCGGACGCTGGGCACCAGCTTCTTCATGCCGGCGCTGGTGTCGATGGGACAGGTCAGCGGTTATAAAGGCGGCAGCCCTTTGCTGTTCCAGCACCTGTTCTGGTTTTTCGGCCATCCCGAGGTGTATATCGTGGCCTTGCCGGCGTTCGGCATCGTCTCGGACCTGATCAGCGTGCACGCGCGCAAAAGCATCTTCGGCTACCGCACCATGGTGTGGGCGATCCTGGCGATTGGCGTGCTGAGTGTGGTGGTGTGGGCGCACCACATGTTTGTCAGCGGCATGAATCCCTATTTCGGATTCTTTTTCGCCACCACCACCCTGATCATTGCGGTGCCTACCGCCATCAAGGTCTACAACTGGGTGCTGACCTTGTGGAATGGCGATATCCACCTGTCGGTGCCGATGCTGTTCGCGCTGGCGTTCATCAGCACTTTCCTGATCGGCGGCCTGACTGGGCTGTTCCTTGGCAACGTCAGCGTCGACATTCCTTTATCCAACACGTATTTCGTGGTGGCGCATTTCCATATGGTGATGGGCGTGTCGCCCTTGCTGGTGGTGTTTGGCGGCATCTACCACTGGTACCCCAAGGTGAGCGGCCGCATGCTGCACGAAGGGATGGGGAAATTCCATTTCTGGATCACTTTTCTCGGCACTTATGCGATCTTCTTTCCCATGCATTACCTCGGCATCCTCGGCATGCCGCGGCGCTACTACGCCTTCGACGGCTATAAATTCATCCCCGACTCGGCGCATGCGCTGAATGCCTTTATCAGCGTGGTGGCGCTGATCGTGGCGACGGCGCAACTGGTTTTCATCTTCAACCTGGTCTGGAGCATATTCCGCGGCAAGCCGGCGCCGGCCAATCCATGGCGCGCCGCCTCGTTGGAATGGCAGACGCCGGACACGCCGCCCACCCATGGCAACTGGGGCGAACAGCTGCCGGTGGTGTATCGCGGCGCTTATACCTATAGCGTGCCGGGCGCCAAGGAAGACTTCATTGCGCAAAACGTGCCGCCGGTGGCCGGCGATGCCGAGTCGCTGGTGGTCAAGGAGACATACGCATGAATTCGATCCACTCCAGCCCGGCCGCCATCCTGAAACCACCCGCCGCCGGTTATGTGCGCTATGGCTATGGCGTCGAAGGCATGCCGCCTGACCTGCGCGATGCGGCTGTCAGCGTCGCCTTGTGGGTATTCATCGGCGTCGCGACATCGCTGTTCCTGCTTTTCCTGGCCGCCTACGGCATGCGGATGGATGCCGGCGACTGGTCGCCGCTGGCGATGCCATGGCAGCTGTGGCTGAGCAGTTCGCTGCTGGTGCTTGCCAGCGTGCTGCTGCAGCTGGCGGCGACAGCGGCCGGTTCGCTGCATTTGCAGCGAGCCCGCTCCCTGCTGGTCGCCGCCGGTGTTTGCGGCTTCGCTTTCCTGGGTGCGCAACTGTGGGGATGGCAAGCATTGCTGGCCATCCATGTGACCGCCAGCGGCAATCCGGCCGGCAGTTTCTTTTATCTGCTGACAGCCATGCATGGCCTGCATGTGGCGGGCGGGCTGGTCGGCTGGGGCGTCGTCGCGCATGGCGCCTGGCGGCAGGACGCCAGCCGCCTGACCTGGCGCATCCGTTTGTGTGCGCGTTACTGGCATTTCCTGCTGGTGCTGTGGGCGCTGCTGTTTGCCGCACTTGGCTGGCTGACACCGGAACTGGTGCGCCTGGTTTGCGGTACGCGCTAAGGAGGGCATATGAACACAACAACAGCAGCATCTCCTGCAACCGCGCCGGCCACCGGGCGCTGGCGGCAGCTGGTGGCGGACTGGTCGTCGGATCAGCAGGCGTTCCAGGTGTCGTGGGGCAAGGCCATGATGTGGATTTTCCTGCTGTCCGACACTTTCATCTTCAGCTGTTTCCTGACCGGCTACATGACGGTGCGCATGGCCAACACCGTTCCCTGGCCGAATCCGAGCCTGGTGTTCAGCCTCAATATCGGCGGCGTCGAAGTGCCTTTGCTGCTGATCGCGATCATGACTTTCGTTTTGATCAGCAGTAGCGGCACCATGGCGATGGCGGTCAATTTCGCCTACCGCCGCGAACGTGTGCGCGCCGCCGTCCTGATGTTTGTCACGGCAGGTTTCGGTGTGTGTTTCGTCGGCATGCAGGTGTTCGAATGGAGCAAGCTGATTTTGCAGGAAGGCGTGCGCCCCTGGGGCAATCCGATGGGGGCGGCGCAATTCGGCTCGACTTTTTTCATGATCACCGGTTTCCACGGGCTGCATGTGAGCGCCGGCGTGATCTACCTGATTACGGTGGCGGTGCGCCTGCTGCGCGGCAGTTATGACGCAGTTGGCAAGACCGGTGGAAATTACCAGATTGTCGAAATCGCCGGACTGTACTGGCACTTCGTCGACCTGGTCTGGGTTTTCATTTTTGCCTTGTTCTATCTCTGGTAGGTGCGCTCATGACTTCCGCCACAGGACAACAACATCCGATCAGCCTGTACCTGAAAATATGGGGCCTGCTGTTCGTGCTCAGCACGCTTTCCTATCTGGTCGACTATTTCAATTTCCACAGCTACCTGCGCTGGACCCTGATCCTGGTCCTGATGCTGATGAAGGCGGGCCTGATCGTCGCCTTCTTCATGCACATGGCCTGGGAACGGCTGGCGCTGGTGTTCGCCATCCTGATTCCGCCGCTGTGCCTGCTGGTGCTGGTGGGCTTGATGGCGACTGAAGCCGACTACACTTTCCTGACCCGGCTTTCATTCTTTCGCTGAAGTTGAATTACAGCTTGATATACCAGCGCTGCCGGTCCATCACATACACGATCAGCCACCAGACAGCGACAAAGGCCACGGCGAACGCCAGCGACGCAATGTAAGGGCCGGCCAGCGGCGTGAGCCAGCCGGCGAACAAGCGTTGGTACAAGGTTTCCTGGCCCAGGCCGGGCAACACGATCTGCATCAGTTCCGAGCCGGCATACGCCGCCACGGCATTGAGGCCGAAGCGCCGTCCCACTGCCGGCCAGTTGCGCCGATCCACCAGCCAATGGAATAGCAGCAGCGCCAACGTGGCCCAGCCGGCGCACCACAGCACAAACGATGAAGTCCACAGGTTCTTGTTGAGCGGCAGCGCCAGCGACCACAGCGCGCCCAGGACCAGCGCCGCGACGGCGGCAACCAACAGCTGCTTCAAGCGGTTCTCGCGCAGCCAGCGGCCGGCGCACAGGCCGAGCAAGCTGGTCGCCAGCGACGGCAAGGTGCCGAGCAGGCCTTCTGGATCATGGCCGCGGCCGCTGGCGGCGTCGATCTGGTAAACGAAATGCCCGAACAGGGCGCTATCGCTGCGGCTGGCCAGGTTGAGCCACGGCTCCAGCGAACCTCCCAGCGCCAGCAAACCCCAGTAGCCGAGCAAGATTGCGACGATCAGACCCCATTGCGTGCGCGGCCTGGTGTAGATCGAACACAGCGCGGTAGCGGCGAAGCACAGCCCTATGCGTTGCAGCACGCCCGGCAGGCGCATGTGGGCGCCTGGCATGATAAGCGAGGCCAGCAGATTGATCAGCAAGCCTAGCGCTACGATGCGCAGCGCCCGCATAAGGGCGGCGCGCGCCAGCGTCGATGGATTGGCGCCTTGCGCCAGCCGCGGTTCGATGCCCAGCGCGGTCGAGACGCCGACCACGAACAGGAAGAACGGAAACACCAGGTCGGTCGGTGTGCAGCCGTGCCAGGCCGAATGTTCCAGCGGTGCGTAGACATGGCCCCAGTCGCCGGGATCGTTAACCAGCAGCATGGCGGCTACGGTGCAGCCGCGCAGTGCATCAACCGACGCCAGGCGGCGCGTCATGGAGCGGCAAACCGTTGTAATGCACAGTGCATGATGTCCCCTGATTTTTTTGTATGGCAAAGATAGCAGAATTTAAGTCAAGAACTAAGCCAGCAGCCCCCAGGCAATCAAGGCCGATATTGCAAGGAAGGGGAAAGAGTACAGGTGGAAGCGCAGCCAGAGATGGCGCTCGGGCGCCATGCGTAGCGCGATGATGTTGGCCAGCGAGCCGATCGCCAGGCCGAAGCCGCCGGCGTTGACGCCGTATGCGATCACTTTGTAAGCTTCGGAATAATTGACCAGCAGGATGGTCGCCGGAACATTGCTGATGACCTGGGAGCCGAGCAGGGCGGTCAGGAACAGTTCAAGCCGGGAAAAATGCGGAATCGCCGCCACCCAGTCCTGGATGAAATGCAGCTGCGTCAACAGGCGGATATCGATGAACATCAGGATGAAGATCAGGATCAGGCTCCAGTCGACCTTGGCGATGATCTCCCGGCAAAACAGCAGCGCCGCAGCCGCCACGCCAAGTAGGCCCCAGCCTGGATGGCCCAGTTCCACCGAGGCCACGAACGCCAGGTAGAGCAGCCCGCAGGTCCGCAGCAACCCGACCCGGTAGGAGGCCGAATTGTCTTCCAGTTCAGCGTGTATGGTTTGTCTGGGAAAGCAGAACCAGGTCGCCAGCAGTAATAGTAAAAAAATCGTTAGCGCCAGCGGCGCCATCTGCCAGGTGAAGCCGGCGAAGGACAGGTGCGAGCGCTGCCAGAGCAGGATGTTTTGCGGGTTGCCGATCGGCGTCAGCATGGAGCCGGCGTTCACCGCCAGCGCTTCGAAGATCACCAGGCGGCCGATCGGCAAGCCGCTGATGCCGCCCAGGCCGACCGTCAGCGGCACCATGATGAACAGCGCGATGTCGTTGGTCAGCACGGTGGAGAGCAGGGCGGATGCCGACACCAGGAAGATAGCCAGCACGCGTTCCTGCTGCAGCCGGTTGATGATGGTGCGTCCCAGGTGTTCCAGGTAACCGCTGACTTCGATGCCCTTGGTCAGCAGCAGCATGCCGGCCAGCGTGGCGATGGTGTTCCAGTCGATCCAGTGGCGGTATTCCGTCAGCGGCTGCGGCGAGGCAATGGAGAGGATTATCGCGATGGCCAGCAGCAGGTGCATCAGCCGGTCGCGCAGGAACGGCAGGCTGATTTGCCGGATGAAAGATGGCGCCGTGGCTGGCTCAATGGTTGCTGGCATGGAGATTTTTGGATGTATGGCGCAAAGAGGCTGTTTTTGTTGTGGAAATATTATGCAAATGTGATGTTTTACGGGGCGGACAGTCTGGCATAATTGCTTAACAGCCAGAACCTGCGCCCTTGAAATTTGCGGCGGCGACCTTATTTTAAATGCACTTCCTTCCCATTCCGGAGTTTTCTACATGAAACGTATTTTCCTGTTCCTTGCTACCAATATCGCGGTGATGGTTGTGATGAGCATCGTGCTGTCGCTGCTGGGTGTGGACCGTTTCCTCACGCGCAACGGCCTGAACCTGCCGATGCTGATGGTGTTTTCGCTGGTGGTCGGTTTCACCGGCTCGATTTTCTCGCTGCTGATCAGCAAGCAGATGGCGAAATGGTCGACCGGCGCCCGCATCATCACCACGCCTTCCAATTCGACCGAGCTGTGGCTGGTGGATACGGTGACCAAACTGGCGCAGCGCGCCGGCATCGGCATGCCTGAGGTGGCAGTGTATCAGGGCGATCCGAATGCGTTCGCCACCGGCGCGTTCAAGAACTCGGCGCTGGTCGCGGTGTCCACCGGCCTGCTGGAAAGCATGACCAAGGAAGAAGTGGAAGCGGTGCTGGGCCACGAGATCGCCCACATCGCCAACGGCGACATGGTGACCATGACCCTGATCCAGGGTGTGGTGAACACTTTTGTAGTGTTCCTGTCGCGCGTCATCGGTTATGCTGTCGATCGCGCTTTGTCGCGCGGCAATAACGACGGCCCCGGCATCGGCTATATGGCCACCGTGCTGGTATCGCAGATCGTGCTGGGCATAGGCGCATCGCTGATCGTCGCCTGGTTCTCGCGCCACCGCGAATTCCGCGCCGACGCCGGCTCCGCCAAACTGCTGGGCAGCGCCTTGCCGATGCAGAGGGCGCTGGCAAGGTTGGGCGGGGTCGAACCGGCGACATTGCCGGAATCGATGGCCGCGCTGGGCATCAACGACAAGCCGGGTTTCATGGCGCTGTTTTCCAGCCATCCGCCGATAGAACAACGTATAGCTGCATTGCGCGATCCGCAAGCAACAGCCTTGTAATTTTAATTTGCATGCAAGGCGGCGCTGGCCTTCGGGCCGGCGCCGCTTTTCATTTAGAAGATTGAGCCATGAGCCAGTTTTTCCAGATCCATCCGGATAATCCGCAGCTGCGCCTGATCAAGCAGGCGGTGCAGATCATCCAGTCCGGCGGCATCGTCGCCTTGCCGACTGACTGCTGTTATGCGCTGGTCTGCCAGCTGGACAACAAGGATGCCGTAGAGCGCGTAAGGCGTATCCGCGGCGTCGACGACAAGCATCACCTGACGATGCTGTGCCGCGACCTGAGCGAGATTTCACTGTACGCCAAGGTCGACAACCGCCAGTTCCGCCTGCTGAAAAGCGCAACTCCGGGCGCTTACACCTTCATCCTGGAAGCAACCAAGGAAGTGCCGCGCCGCCTGAGCCATCCGGCGCGCAAGACCATCGGCCTGCGCGTGCCGCAGCACAGTATCGTCAACGCCGTGCTGGAAGAGCTGGGGCAGCCGCTGATCGGCACCACCCTGATCCTGCCTGGCGAGGACCAGGCCCTGACCGATCCGGAAGAAGTGCGCGGCCAGCTGGAAAAACAGATCGAACTGGTGATCGACGGCGGCGCCTGCAGCCTGGAGCCGACTACGGTGAT
>NZ_JAQGLV010000351.1 GCF_028292705.1 Collimonas fungivorans
TCCGGCGGCCCGTTCCTGCACCGGGCCGTGGAGACGCTGGAGTCGGTCACCCCGGAGGAGGCGGTTGCCCATCCGAACTGGGTCATGGGGCGCAAGATTTCGGTCGATTCCGCGACCATGATGAACAAGGGCCTGGAAGTGATCGAGGCGCACTGGCTGTTCGGCGCCGCCGCCAGCCAGATCGAAGTAGTGATCCACCCGCAAAGCGTGATCCATTCCATGGTGTCTTACATCGACGGCTCGGTGCTGGCGCAGCTGGGCAATCCCGACATGCGCACCCCGATCGCCTATGCGCTGGCCTATCCGGAGCGGATCGCGTCCGGCGTCAGCCCGCTGGACCTGACCGTAGTGGGGCAGTTACAATTTACCCGTCCCGACCTGCAACGTTTTCCCTGCCTAAAACTCGCGTATGATGCATTGCAGGCAGGCGGTTCGGCTGCTGCAATATTGAACGCCGCGAATGAAGTGGCTGTCCAAGCTTTCCTAGATGGAAAAATCGGGTTTCGCATGATTGATCAACTGATAGCGCGCACCATGGATAAGTTGCCGCTGTGCGCAGTAAGCGATATCGATTTGTTGCTTGAGCAGGATCTTCTAGCGCGCCAGACGGTTCACTCTTTCCTGAACGCATAAATCGTACAAATGGCCCTCCTGCAAACCATCCTCGCATTTGTCGTCGCCCTTGGCTCCCTGGTCATCATCCACGAGCTTGGCCATTATGTGGTCGCGCGTTTGTGCGGGGTCAAGGTGCTGCGCTTTTCAGTGGGGATGGGCAAGATCGTTTTCTCGCGCAAATTCGGCCCCGACCAGACCGAATGGGCGCTTTCCATCCTGCCCCTGGGCGGCTACGTCAAGATGCTCGATGCGCGCGAGCAGGACGTAAGCG
This sequence comes from Collimonas fungivorans, assembly GCF_028292705.1. Taxonomy (GTDB): domain Bacteria; phylum Pseudomonadota; class Gammaproteobacteria; order Burkholderiales; family Burkholderiaceae_D; genus Collimonas; species Collimonas fungivorans_B. The sequence continues at coordinate 887 of NZ_JAQGLV010000351.1, forward strand.
GCTTGTCGGCGCAGGAACTGAAGCGCGAATTCACCGGCCAGTCGGTATGGCGGCGCATGGCGATCGTGGCGGCCGGCCCGCTGGCCAATTTCGCCCTTGCCATTTTGCTATTTGCCGGCCTCTACATGCATGGCGAAATGGAGCCGACGCCGCGGGTACGCACCGTCGCCGAGCATACCGCGGCCTATCAGGCAGGCTTGCGCGGCACGGAACTGATTACCGCCGTCAACGGCGAGCCGGTCCAGACCTGGAACGAATTGCGCTGGAAAGTCATGCAGGCGGTGGTCGACAAGGCGCCGGTCCAGCTCGACGTCCGACGGTTAAATTCGGGGCCTGCGGGCAGCGGACTGCTCGATACAGTCAAGCTGTCGACCGAGGGGCTGGGCGCCAAGGACCTGGAAGGCGATTATCTCGGCAAACTGGGCATCAAGCTGGCGCTCGGCAAGCCGATCCTGGGCAAAGTCGATCCCGCTGGACCTGCCATGAAAGCGGGTTTGCTGGTCGGCGACCAGATCACGGCGATCAATGGCGCGCCGATAGCTGACAGCACGGCTTTCATTGCCACGGTAGGCGCCTCGGCGGGCAAGCCTTTGACGCTGACAGGGTTGCGAAATGGCAATATCTTTACTGCGGATGTCACGCCGGAAGCGCAGTCGTCGAAGGACGGAACGATAGGCCGGATCAAGGTCGAATTGTCGTCCACGATGCCGGAGATGGTGCTGTCCAGCAGCCCGCCGCTGCAAGCACTTGCCAAAGGGGCAAAACGGACCTGGGACAGCAGTGTCCTGACCCTGAAAATGCTGGGTAAAATGATTGTCGGCGAGCTTTCTTGGAAGAATATCACTGGCCCGATCACGATTGCCGACTATGCCGGCCAGACCGCGCGCATCGGCGCATTCAGCTACCTGAGCTTTATTGCCTTCATCAGCATCAGCCTGGGCGTCATGAATTTGCTGCCCATTCCAGTGCTAGACGGCGGCCATTTGCTGTATTATTCGCTGGAAGTTTTGACTGGACGTCCCATTCCCGAGCGAGTTGGTGCTATTGCACAGCGCGCGGGCATTGGTATTCTGATGACGTTGATGATGGTCGCCATGTTTAACGACATCGTTCGGCTCATATTTTAAGTTCTCTCTCTTGTCTGACAATCGTGGCAGGCAAGGACATTGATAAAAAACGATCGCTAATGAAATTACATTCTGAGCACTTCCCTTTGTCGATTCTTCCCCGTCGTTTGATTGCTGCCGCCGCCTTTGCCCTGTGTTCGGGCCAAGCACTGGCGGTGCAACCGTTTGTGGTCAAGGATATCCGCATTGAAGGTATTCAACGTACCGAGGCCGGCACCGTTTTCAGCTACCTGCCGGTGCGCGTAGGCGAAACCTTCACCGATGAAAAAGGCACGGCGGCGATCAAGGCGCTGTACGCGACCGGTTTCTTCAAGGATGTCCGGGTTGAGTCCGAAGGCGATGTGCTGGTGGTCATGGTGGAAGAGCGGCCATCGATTGCCGGCGTCGATTTTTCCGGCATCAAGGAATTCGATAAAGACCAGCTGACCAAGGCCCTGAAGGAAATCGGCGTCGGCGAATCGCGCATTTTCGACAAGGCCCAGGTTGACCGCGCCGAGCAGGAACTGAAGAAGCAATACCTGTCGCGCGGCCTGTACGGCATGAAGGTGACGACTACGGTGACGCCGATCGAGCGCAACCGGGTCAATGTGACGTTTGCGGTGGATGAAGGCGAAGTTTCGCGCATCAAGGAAATCCGTTTCGTCGGCAACAAGGAGTTTTCCGACGGCAAGCTGCGCGACCAGATCAAGCTGCGTTCGCCGGGCTGGTTTACCTGGTACACCAAGGCTGACCAGTATGCAAAAGAGAAATTGTCGGGCGATATCGAAACCCTGCGTTCGTATTACCTGAACCGCGGTTATATCGAGATGCAGGTGGAATCGACCCAGGTCTCCATCACTCCGGACAAGAAAGACATTTACATCACCATCAATATCAACGAAGGTGAAAAATACACCGTTTCCGATATCAAGATGGAAGGCGAGATGTTTGGCCGCGAGGACGAACTGCGGGCCTTGATGGAGCTGAAAAAAGGCGAAGTATTCAACGGCGAAAAGCTCAACAACAGCACCAAGAAGATGTCGGAGCGGCTGGGCAATTTCGGTTATGCGTTCGCCAACGTCAACGCCAATCCGGAGCTGAACCGCGACAAGAAAGAAGTCGCATTCACTATCATGGTCGACCCTGGCAAGCGCGTCTACGTGCGCCATATCAACGTTGCCGGCAACACCAAGACGCGCGACGAAGTGGTGCGCCGCGAATTCCGCCAGTTCGAGGATTCCTGGTACGACGGTTCGAAGATCAAGCTGTCGCGCGACCGGGTTGACCGTCTGGGCTACTTCAAGGACGTCGGCATCGAAACGCCGGAAGTGCCGAACACTTCCGACCAGGTCGACATCAACATGGCGGTCACTGA
>NZ_JAQGLV010000357.1 GCF_028292705.1 Collimonas fungivorans
AGAAAATATGTCTTTGGGGATTTCACTGGATTGAAAGCGATCCAGTGATGGCAAGGCCTGCAGGCCATGGCATGCGCATCGATGTGGCCGTAGCGATGCGAATTTATCGGTCTATTGGCCGCTTACGCCCTGGTTTGAGGCGAGCGAATATCGCAGCTTGCGGGAACTGAAACCGACCATCGCTCAAATTGCCGCGCATCTACACGGTAAATAAGCTCCCCTGTTCCGCAACCGGTATCGGTACCAGCACCGGCCGCACACAGGTCTGCACGATCTTCATCACGGCACCGCAGCATGGGCACAGGATGGGCGGCCGCTGTTTTATCGCGGCCGCAATCTGCGGGGGAAGCAATTTCAGCAGCACATGCAGCAAGGCGATCAATCGCTTGCAGTTGGGATGCAAGAAGCCGAAATTGCGCGCACGCCGCAAGCCGTTCGGCAGCACGTGCTGCAAGACCAGCCAGACAAAGTGCGCGCCTGACACGGTTCGCACTTCCATCTTCGCGGTCTTGGCGTTGCGGAACCGAAAGCGTACCTGGCCATTGCCGCAGGCGACGATATCCTTTTCCCGGATGACGCCCCTGTACAAATAACGTCCCAAGCAGATGAGGGCCTTTTCGCCGGTGTCGACCGATTTGCAATCGACGTTCCGCGCCTTCGGAAAGCGGGCGGGAGGCTTTAATCCGGCCGCCGCGATACCCGCAAGTATCTTGGCCCGAAATACCTTGGCCAATGCCTTGTGGCTGAACAGGTAGCCGCCGGCACCTTGCTTGGTGCGCCAAAGCTTTCGCTTGGTGTCAATGACTGCCGCCGGCATGACTAAATGGACGTGCGGGTGGTAGTCGAGCCGGCGCGTATTCGTATGCAGCACCGCGATGGCGCCGGGCGTGCCTTTCAGCTTCTTGTCGTTCTGGCTGAACGTTTGCACCGTCTCCCAGCTCGCGCGCATCAGCAAATCATAGATGGGCTTCTGGTGCGCCCAGCTCAGCGCCCGCAGTTCGGCCGGCAGCGTGAACGTCAACAGGAAGTATTCTGCAGGCACCTGTTTGGCGACTTGCCGTTCCAGCCATTGCTGGCTCTCGTGATGCTGGCAGTGCGGACAATGGCGGTTACCGCAGGAGTGGGGCACCAGGATTTGGTGCTCGCATCCCTCGAAATGCATCAAGTCGCGGTGGTCGGGCGCTACGTTATCCAGCGTCTGAACCGGAAGTACTGGTCACATGAAATCTATCCACCGACAGAGGCCTAACCCTTCCTTCAAGCGGACCCGCCTACGGCGGTCCGCTTAAGTCAAACGTTAGATTCATTTATATAGCAACCATAGATAATAGGAATAGGAAGTGGACTCGCTCAAATTTTTCAATTCTGCCGGAATAATGTCCAGTCCGGGCCTTGAACACTGGCTTGTCCAGCCGGGATGGGGTTCCATGCCGAGGGCAAAGTGTTGATATCAACCGCGTCACGCATAGCCCAAACCTCAGCCGGGACGTCGATCTCTATGAGAAACCGGTTTAGCGACAGCCCGGCATCAGTTAAGTCTCATTTGGTCTGCGTGGCGAACATGTTCACGCTGTACCGGGGTTGCGCCGAACCACGGACCTTGGCGGTTGCACCCGATCAGATAAAATAGCCGTTTCATCCAGCCATCTCCGATCACCATGCACATCACCGCCGTCGCCAGTACTACGCCCGAATACGCCATGCTCACCCGCCAGGTGGAGAGCATCCTCGAAGGCGAACGCGACCTGGTGGCCAACGCATCGCAGTTCTCCGCCTTCATCTACGACACCATCGCCGAACTGAACTGGGCAGGCTTCTACCTGACGCGCCCCACCAGGAACGGCGAGGGCCAGGAGCTGCTGGTCGGCCCGTTTCAGGGCAAGGTCGCCTGCGCGCGAATCCCGTTCGGCAAGGGCGTATGCGGCGCCGCGGCTGCCGAACGGCGCACGATGCTGGTTCCGGACGTGCACGCCTTCCCCGGCCACATCGCCTGCGACTCCGCCTCGAATGCGGAAATCGTGATCCCGCTGATCAAGGATGGCGTGGTGCTCGGCGTGTTCGACATCGACAGCCCTGTTTTGAACCGATTCAGCGAGGAAGACCGAGCGGGCTTGGAAAGCCTCGTTGCCGCGTTTTTGGCGGGGACCGATTTCGTTTAGCGAGGCAAACCGAACACCTTCACATTTGCTGCGATTCCTTACCATCGGCTTCGTCGGGGAATACTTCGACGGTATCTGTGCTGAATCCGAACGCTTTCTCGAATTCGGCGGCGGCCTTCCAGCGCACCTTGCCGTCCGGCGTGCCGTAGGCCATGTCGGCGAAGTCCATATTGGTCTTTTTCAAAGGGGTTCAGCCGTACCGCTCGGTTCCAGCTGACTGCGACCAACTTCGGTTTGCCTTTCGTGCGCGGAAATTGATTTAGCTCAATATCATTGGTCTACCGCTTTTCCGTTAGGTTCGATCACGCGCACGACGCAGATAGACGATCATTTCGTCCGTCATACCGCGTCCCATCCGCAACACCGGCTCGGACTCCACCGCAGTCCGAAAGCGCGCCACGGTTGCCGGGTCGCTTCCGACCATGTCCTGAAACAGATCGAACCACTGAGCCGCCAACTCGCGCGCCCGCGGCGAATCCGGCGAAGGATCGGTCCGCATCTGCGCCCTGACATTCTCGATCAGCGCCGGCCATTCGCGCACGCGGGTTTGCTGGTGCCGGCGCATGTGGCCGATCTCTTCCGGCGTCAGGTATTTGGCATACACGTCGAACTTGACCTCGGCGATCGCACGCATGATGTAGCCTTTCAGCTGCATCGATATTCCCGTATCGCGCTGAACCGAGGGCTCGTTCTCATGCATCGAATTCAACTGCGCCAGCAACGCCTGGTTGCCCGCAGTGTCCCGCTCCAATAATGCCATCCAGTTGCGGGCGAGCTGCCTGGCTGCCTCGTCGGCGACCGGCACGCCCGCCGCCATCAGGTCGTCGACCTGCGATACCAGCCGCTTCCATTCCGCTTCCGCGTCCTTGTTCTGATAAATCGGCAGTTGCTTCAGCTCTTCCTTGGAAAAGTATTTTTCGTACATGGTCATCTGCTCCAGTGTGGTTAGCCAGGTGGCCAGTTCCGGCACTTCTCCCTTCGATAGCTGCGCGTGCACATTGGCCAGTGTGTCGCGCATCCGGGCCGCTTCGCCGATTTGACGATCCAGCAAAGCGATCTGGCGCGCGACGATAGCGATCGGAGAGGCGTCGGGACTGTCCAGGTAAGCCCCGATGTCGGCCAGCGCCATGCCGAACTTGCGCAGCGCCTGGATCTGGTGCAGGCGTGCCACGTCGTTTCGGTCATACAGGCGATAGCCGGCATCGGAACGCGCTGAAGGAATGAGCAAGCCGATGCTGTCGTAATGATGCAGCGTGCGTACCGTCATTCCTGCGCGCGCCGCCAATTCCCCTACTTTCAACATCGATCTGCTCCTTTTCTTCATGCGTGCCGCCACTTTGAAGCCTGACGCCACGGCAGGGTCAAGCACTACTTTTCCATGAACGAAAAAAAACCCGCCGAAGCGGGCCTGACGAGGAAAACCCCGACCTTAGAAATTGAACACTACGCCGGCATGGACGTTGGTCGAAT
>NZ_JAQGLV010000375.1 GCF_028292705.1 Collimonas fungivorans
CAGAAAGGCAACTGCTCCTCCTGCCATATCGACAAGCCGTCGCATGACGGCATGTTCCCGCCGGCCTTCACCGACTACCAGTTCGAAGCGCTGGCCGGACCGCGCAACCGAGAGCTGCTGGCCAACCGCGATCCGGCTCACTATGACCTGGGCTTATGCGGACCGATGCGCGGCGACTACAGGAAACACGCCGCCTATTGCGGCCTGTTCAAGACGCCGACGCTGCGCAATAGCGCCACGCGCGGCGCGCTGTTCCACAACGGCGTGTTCAAGAACCTGGAAGACCTGCTGCATTTTTACGTGGAACGCGAGACCGATCCCGGCAAGTGGTATTCGAAAAAACCGGACGGCAGCATCGACAAATACGACGACCTGCCGCCGCGTTACAAGAAGAATGTCGATGTGGTGGATGCCCCGTTCGACCGCAAGCACGGCGCCATGCCTGCGCTCAATGACGACGAGATCAAGGATATGGTGGCTTTCCTGAAGACCCTGGACGACGGCTACCCGGACAATGCAAAACAGGGGAACGCGCCCAACTGAGACACAAATCTCGATTGGGCAAGCCATGCGTCCTTTTTTCTGCCGCCGGCACCAGGCTAAACGCTGATGCCGGGATTCCGACCGCGCTTCAGCCGCGGAAATAGCGGGTCGGAGTAAACGGCGTCTTGACCACTTCGATAGGCACCGATTTGCCGCGCACCACGGCTTGCAGCAGTATGCCGACCTGCGCATGGGCGCTGTCGACATAACCCAGCGCCACCGGGCCGCCCACCGTCGGTCCGAAACCGCCGCTGGTGATCTTGCCGACCTGCTTGCCGTCGGCATCGACCAGCTCGGCGCCTTCGCGCGCCGGCATGCGATCCTTGAGCAGCAGGCCGACCCGCTTGCGGCCGACGCCCTGCTCAAGCTGGCGCTGGATCAGCTCCGCGCCCGGATAACCGCCGGCGCGCATGCCGCCGGCACGGCGCGCCTTCGACAGAGCCCAGCCCAGGCTGGCTTCGACCGGCGTGGTGCTGCCGTCCATGTCGTGGCCGTACAGGCACAGGCCGGCTTCCAGCCGCAAGGAATCGCGCGCGCCGAGACCGATGGGCGCCACCTCGGGCTGCGCCAGCAGCAGCCGTGCCAGGGTTTCCGCAGCGGCATTCGGCACCGAAATTTCAAAACCGTCTTCGCCGGTGTAGCCGGAGCGGCTGACAAAACAGTCGCTGCCCGCCAGCGTGAACTTGGCGGTCTGCATGAACACCATCTGCGCAGTATCTGGCGCCAGGCGCGCCATGACTGCCGCAGCAGCCGGGCCCTGCAAAGCCAGCAAGGAACGGTCGCTCAGCTCGTCGATCTGGCAACGGCCGGACAGATGCTGGCGCAGGTGTTCGGTATCCTGCTGCTTGCAGGCTGCGTTCACCACCAGGAACAGATGATCGCCGGCATTGGCGACCATCAAGTCGTCCAGGATGCCGCCTTGCGGATTGGTGAATACCGCATAGCGCTGGCGGTTCACGGGCAGGTCGACGATGTCGACCGGCACCAGCGATTCCAGCGCGGCAGCGGCGTCCGCGCCGCTCAGGCGCAACTGCCCCATGTGCGAAACGTCGAACAGGCCGGCCTGGCTGCGGGTGTGGTTGTGTTCTTTCAGGATGCCGGTCGGATACTGCAACGGCATGTCGTAGCCTGCAAACGGCACCATCTTGGCGCCTAGCTCCAGGTGCAGCTGGTATAGCGGGGTACGCGCCGCTGCTGCGGCGTTGCTGGTGTCACTCATGAGAAATGTCCTTTATCAAAAGCCTGTCGGATGGTGGCGGCGGGCGCTGCACCGCGATGCGCGCCCGCCTTTTCCCTACTCGTAATCCGACATGGGCGGACAGGAACAGACCAGGTTGCGGTCGCCGTAGACATTGTCGATCCGCCCTACCGGCGGCCAGTACTTGTCCTGGCGCAGCGATTTCAGCGGGAACACCGCCTGTTCACGCGAATACACGCGCGACCATTCGTCGGTCAGGTCCTGGCTGGTATGCGGTGCATGGCGCAACGCCGTCTGCTCGGCCTTGATATCGCCGTTCTCGACTGCCCTGATCTCTTCGCGGATCGCGATCATGGCGTCGCAGAAGCGGTCCAGCTCTTGCTTGGATTCGCTTTCGGTCGGCTCTATCATCAGCGTGCCGGCTACCGGGAACGACATGGTAGGCGCATGGAAGCCGTAGTCGATCAGGCGCTTGGCGACGTCTTCCACCGTGATCCCGGTCTTGTCCTTGAGCGGGCGCAGGTCGATGATGCCTTCGTGCGCCACCAGTCCGTCGCTGCCGCTGTACAGGACCGGATAATGCGGCGCCAGCCGGTGCATGATGTAGTTGGCGTTGAGGATCGCCACCTGGCTCGCCTGGCGCAAGCCTTGCGCGCCCATCAGCGTGATGTAGGCCCAGGTGATAGGCAGGATGCTGGCGCTGCCCCACGGCGCGGCGGAAACCGGCGCGATGCCGTTTTCCAGCATGCGGTGGCCCGGCAGGAACGGCGCCAGGTGGGCCTTGACGCCGATCGGACCGACGCCCGGCCCGCCGCCGCCATGCGGGATGCAGAAGGTCTTGTGCAGGTTCAGGTGCGAGACATCGCCGCCGAAAGTGCCCGGCGCGCACAAGCCGACCATGGCGTTCATGTTGGCGCCGTCGATGTACACCTGGCCGCCGTGGGCGTGGACGATTTCGCAGATCTCGCCGATGGCTTCTTCGAACACGCCGTGGGTCGACGGATAGGTAATCATCAGCGCCGCCAGGTCCTTGGCGTGCTGGTCTGCCTTGGCGCGCAGGTCGGCGACGTTGACGTTGCCTTGCTCGTCGCATTGCACCACCACCACCTGCATGCCCGCCATGTGGGCGGTAGCCGGATTGGTGCCGTGGGCGGAGCTCGGGATCAGGCAGATATTGCGCTGGCCTTCGCCGCAGCTCTGGTGATAGGCGCGGATCGCCAGCAAGCCGGCGTATTCGCCCTGCGAGCCGGCGTTCGGCTGCAGCGATACGGCGTCGTAGCCGGTGCAGACGCACAGCATCTGTTCGAGGTCGGCCACCAGCTGCTGGTAGCCCTGGGCCTGGTTGAGCGGCGCAAACGGATGCAGGGAGCCGAACTCCGGCCAGGTCACCGGGATCATCTCGGTGGTGGCGTTGAGTTTCATGGTGCAGGAGCCGAGCGGTATCATGCTGCGGTCCAGTGCCAGGTCCTTGTCCGCCAGCGCGCGCAGGTAGCGCAGCATCTGGGTTTCCGAATGGTGGCTGTTGAACACCGGATGCGTCAGGTATGCGCTGCTGCGCGCCAGCGCTGCCGGTATCTTTTCCTCGGCGCTGGCTTCCAGCGCGGCGAACGCAGGCAGCGGCTTGCCTACGGCAAAGATGCTCCACAGCGCTTCGACATCGGCGCGGGTGCTGGTTTCGTCCAGCGCGACGCCGACGCTGCCGTCGTCTATCAGGCGCAGGTTGACCGACTGGCTGCGCGCCGCGGCGTGGATATCCTGGGTATGGCCGCCGGTATGCACGGTGATGGTGTCGAAGAAGCTGGCGGTCGGCACCGCATGGTGCAGCTGGCGCAGGCCCTCGGCCAGGATCGCGGTCAGCCGGTGCA
>NZ_JAQGLV010000379.1 GCF_028292705.1 Collimonas fungivorans
ACCGCATCCTCGACGAATATCTGATGCCGGTAGCGACGCCGGAATATCTGGCAAGCCATCCCCAGTTCGCCGCAGGCGAAGACATCTCGGGCGTCACCCTGTTGCACGATTCCGCGCCATGGGCCGGCGCCCCCGAATTCATCGAATGGAGAACCTGGCTGGAAGCGGAACGTCCTGACTGGCTGGACGCGCTCGGCGGCGTGCAGTTCAACATGTCGATCCTGGCCGTCGGCGCCGCCTTGAATCACCAGGGCGTGGCCATGGCGCGCACTGCCATGGTTCTTGACGAGATAAGGAGCGGCCGGCTGGTGCATGTTTTCGGCCGGCTGGTGCAGGCCCCGGCGCACTATATGCTGCTGGTGCAGCACGAAGACGACCGGCGCGTGACGGTGTTTTGCGAATGGCTGAAAGAAGAATGCCGCCGTTTCATGGAAGTGCGGCGACAGTTGTTATCCATATAAAGGAGCCCGGAGCTCACGCATGTAGGAGCGAGACATGCAATAAGCGCATAAACAAGCACAAAAAAAATCGTTTTTCAAACAAGACTTCCTCCGTAAAGTCCTTCCATTCAGCACAATCCCTCAGGACTAGAATGGAACGCAGAGATTTTCTTCGCATCGGCGCCGCAGGTGCGGCCTGGCTCGCCGCGCCGCTGGCCGCCAATGCGGCGGAAACGCCCAAGGTGATACGGCTGGATTATGCATATTACTCGCCGCCCAGCCTGGTCCTGAAAAAATTCGGCTGGCTCGAAGAAGACCTCAAGCCAACCGGCGCCTCAGTCAAATGGGTGCTGAGCCAAGGCAGCAATCGCGCCCTCGAATACCTGAACAGCGACAGCATCGACTTCGGCAGCACGGCCGGCCTGGCTGCGCTGCTGGCGCGCGCCAACGGCAATCCGGTCAAGGCCGTGTATGTTTATTCGCGGCCGGAATGGACCGCCCTTGCAGTCGGCAAGGATTCCACCATCAAGTCAGTGAAAGAACTCAAGGGCAAGAAAATCGCGGCCACCAAAGGCACCGATCCCTACCTGTTTTTATTGCGGGCGCTGCACGAACAAGGCTTAAGCAAGAACGATGTCGAGATCCTGCATCTGCAGCATCCCGACGGCCGCATCGCGCTGGAACAGAAACGTGTCGACGCCTGGGCTGGCCTCGATCCCCATCTGGCCGCCAGCGAACTGGAAGCGGGTTCGCGCCTGATTTATCGCAATGTCAACTTCAATACCTACGGCTTCTTGAATGTCAGCGAAAGTTTCGCCGCCAGGTATCCGGATGAAGTCAGGCGCGTGATCAGCGCCTACGAACGGGCGCGCGCCTGGATCATCAAGAATCCGGACGACACTGCCCGGCTGATCGCCGAAGAAGCCAGGCTTTCATTGCCGGTCGCGCAGCTGCAGCTGAAGCGCAACGATTTTTCCAATCCGCTGATTGGCAGCGAACACGTGGCGGCCTTGCGCGCTGCCGCGCCTATCCTGGTCGATGAAGAACTGGTCAAGAGCGGCACCAACCTGAGCGAAACCATCACGACGCTGATTGAACCGAGTTTTGCGCGAAGCGTGATACGGCAAGCGTAAATTCTTCATGAGCAGCCAATCGTCATTGACCGCCGCGGCCGGCAGCGCAGAATTTTCCGCGGAGACCGGCACCGCTGGATTGCAAGCTGCGCAGACACTGGAACCTCTTTCCCGACCGCGTTCCGCATCCACATGGCTGCTCGGCCTGTTGCTGCCGGTGCTGTTCCTGGCTTTGCTGGAAGGCGCTGCATCAATCGAGCTGATTCCTTCGCGGCTGTTCCCGCCTCCCAGTGAAATCGGCAAAACCATACTGGCGCTGGCGTCGCGCGGGCTGGCGGCGCACATTGCCATCAGCAGCTTGCGTGTTGCGCTCGGGTTTTCCATAGGCGCGCTGCTGGCGGTGGCGGTCGGCGTGCTGGTCGGCGTCAACCGCCGGGCCGAAGCGTTGCTCGACCCGTCGTTCCAGGCCCTGCGGGCGATTCCCAGCCTGGCCTGGATTCCCCTGCTGCTGTTATGGCTTGGCATCGACGAGCTGCCCAAGATTACCTTGATTGCCATCGGCGCGTTTTTCCCGGTCTATGTCAACCTGGTTGCCGGGATCCAGAATGTCGATCGCAAGCTGATTGAAGTCGGCCAGGTGCACGGTTTGTCATCACGCGAACTGGTGCGCCGCATCCTGCTGCCGGCGGCGCTGCCGAATTTGTTTACCGGCTTGCGCAACGGCCTCAGCCTGGCGTGGATGTTCCTGGTGGCAGCTGAACTGATCGCCGCCACCAAGGGTGTCGGCTATCTCCTGTCCGACGGCCGAGAAAGCAGCCGGCCCGATATCGTGCTGGCGGCGATCATTATCCTGGCGACGCTGGGGAAGTTATCGGACAGCATACTCAAACACCTGGAACGCCGCTACCTGGGCTGGCGCGATGTGCTGGCCTCGTCCCGACACTGAGGAACGGACATCATGACTGAACTGCTGTCTATCCGTATCGCGCGCAAGGACTTTGGCGCACAAGCCGTACTGGCCAACCTCAATCTCGACATAGGCCTCGGCCAGGTTGTATCGCTGGTCGGCGCCAGCGGCTGCGGCAAAAGCACTCTGCTGCGCATCGTCGCCGGCCTTGAACGGGAGTACCGCGGCGAGGTGCGCCTGGCGGGCCGCAACGTGGATGGCGTGTCGCGCGAGATCGGCTTCATCTTCCAGGAGCCGCGCCTGCTGCCATGGTTAACGGTGGCGCAAAACGTCGCTTTCGATATCGGCCGCCAAAGCGGCGTCGATCCGCGTGCCGCCGAGCTGATAAAGCGTGTCGGCCTTGACGGCTTCGCGCAGGCGCTGCCGAAATCGCTGTCGGGCGGCATGGCGCAACGGACCGCCATCGCACGCGGGTTATTTTCAAAACCGCAGTTGCTGCTGCTGGACGAGCCGTTTTCCGCAGTCGATGCGTTTACGCGCATGAAGCTGCAGGACCTGCTGCTGGACATCGCCCGCGAAAACGGCACCACCCTGCTGCTCGTCACGCACGACATCGATGAGGCCATCTATCTCAGCGACCGCGTTGTCATCCTCGACAGCCGCCCCGGCACCATCGCCGCCGACATTTCCATCGAAACCGGCAATGTGCGTGACCGCCGTTCGCCTGAACTAAGCGCCTACCGCAAGATAGTACTCGACGCGCTTGAAACCATTCACGCCATCTGAATCCGGATTGCCCTCCTTCTCTCATCTGCCTGAATCCCATGAAAAACCACCTGCCGCACAACCTGCAACGGCGCCGCCTGATCGCAGCGCTATCCGCACTTGCCCTCAGCGCAGGAATGGCTTCCCCGGCATTCGCGCAAACTGCAAACAAGAACGTGCGCATAGGCTATCAAAAGTCGTCGACGCTGCTCACCATCATCAAGGCCAACGGCACACTGGAAAAACTGCTGGCGCCGAGCGGCGTCACGGTCAGCTGGCATGAATTCCCCAGCGGCCTGCCGCTGCTCGAAGCGCTGAATATCGGCGCCGTTGACCTTAGCGCGGATGTCGCCGATACCGTGCCAGTGTTTGCGCAAGCGGCCGGCGCCAGGCTGACCTACGTGGCGCAGGAAGCGCCCTCGCCGTCTGCGCAAGCTATCGTTGTGCGCGCTGACTCGCCGCTTAAAAGCGTCGTCGAACTGAAAGGCAAGAAGATTGCCGTTACCAAGGCTGCAGGCGTTCACTACCTGCTGATCGCGGCGCTGGAGAAGGCTGGCTTGAAATTTACCGACATCTCTCCGGCCTACCTGTCGCCGGCCGATGGCCGCGCCGCGTTTGAGCGCGGCAGCGTCGACGCGTGGGTGACCTGGGATCCGTTCCTGGCAGGCGCTCAGCGTCAATCTTCGGTGCGGATCCTGGCGGACGGACGCAACCTCGCCAGCTATCAACGCTATTACCTGGCGTCGACGGCATTTGCCGATGCCAATCCAGTTGTGCTTGGCATCGTGTTTTCGGAATTGAGGAAAACTGGGCTATGGGTGCAGCAGCATCCGGCGGAAGCTGCGGCTTTCCTGGCGCCGATATGGGGGTTGGACGTACCCACGATCGAACTGGCCAATAGTCGCCGTAGTTATGACGTACGTGCTGTGGCGGTAGATGCATTGGGTGAGCAGCAGCGCATTGCTGATGTTTTCTTTAGCGCAGGGTTGTTGCCCAGGCGGGTGAATGCAACCGATGTTGCGATCTGGAAGCCGGTCAAATGATGGATTGCCTCTGATATGGACTGGCTGGATTGGCTTACCGCTGCGCTGACGGCCGCTATTGTGGTGATTGCGCTTTGGCGCTTCCTTTAGTTGTCATTTTTAAAATTTAAGTTAACGAACGTATAACGATTCAATCAGCTCTAAGCTAATCTTGTAAGCCGATCTTTTCATCAAACCCCGCACGCGCCTTGGTGATATGCCCCACATGCCCCCGCGCCCAAACCCCAAGCGGCTCCACGGCACTCCACAAGGAACGCCCAAGATCGGTCAGCTCGTAATCCACGCGCGGCGGAATCGTCGGGAACTGGGTGCGCGTCACCAGGCCGTCCCGCTCCAGTCCGCGCAGCG
>NZ_JAQGLV010000395.1 GCF_028292705.1 Collimonas fungivorans
CGTCCGGGCCCGGCTCGGCGCGCCATTGGGCCAGATGGAAGCCGGTGTCGCCGCCGTGCAGGTGATTGTCGCCGTTGTTGCGGTCGACCAGGTACTCGGCGCCGTCCACCGTGAAGCGGCCCTTGGCAATGCGGTTGCCCCAGCGCCCGACCAGGCTGCCGAAATACGACGGGTTGGCCTGGTAGCCGTCTTCATCCGGATAACCAAGCAGGATATCGGCCACCCGGCCGTAGCGGTCAGGCGCCCACCAGGAAACCAGGGTGGCGCCGCGGTCGCTGATCAGGACCCGCATGTCGTGCGCATTGCGCAGCGTGTACAAGGTGACGCCGTATTCGCCCGGCGTACTGGAAATGGAAATTTGTGTCATCGTTGTCTGGTTCGGTTGATGCGGTTTAATTAAGCGACAGCGGGCCGGCCTCCGCCTGCGGCAGCCGATCTTGATATTCGCGCGGGGTGCAGCCGAGCTCGCGCTTGAACACCGCGTGCATATACTGCACCGAAGTGAAGCCGCAGCTGACGGCAATGTCGGCAATGCTACGCTGGTCCTTGTGCTGCAGCATGTCCTTCGCCACATCCAGCTTGAAGCGCAGGATCTCGTCATGCACGCTGCGCCCCAGCTCGCGGCGGAAATACCACTCCAGGGAAGAGCGCGAGACGCCGACATAATCGGCCACCTGTTCGGTCTTGATGCCCTGGCAAGCGTACTGGCGGATGAAGTGCATGGCCTGCATCACATGCGGATGGCTGGGCGCTTCGTGGCGGCTCGACGCCAGCACGTTGATGCCGGCCGGCGGCACCAGGATGCGGGTGCCGGCCAAGCGTCCGCCGTGCAGCATCTGGTGCAGCAAGTGGGCGGCGGTGCGGCCCATTTCGCGCGTGCCCTGGATTACCGAACTGAGCGGCACCCGGGTCAGGATGCGCGCCAGCGGATCGTTGTCGATGCCGATTAGCGCTACCTGTTCCGGCACCGCGATGCCGGCGCACAGGCAAGCCTGCAGCAGCTGGCGCGCACGGGCGTCGGTGACGGCGATGATGCCGATCGGCTTGGGCAGCGTCTGCAGCCAGGCGATCTGCTGCTCCACCGCAGTATCCCAGGACGGCGCGCTGGTGCCGAGGCCGCGGTAGATTTCACCTTGCATGCCGTCGCGCTGCATCAGGCTTTCAAACGCCTTCTCGCGTTCCTGGGCCCAGCGGTTCACATCCGCCTGCGGCAGGCTGAAACAGGCAAAGCGCTGCAGGCCGGCTTCGATCAGGTGGTCGTAGGCCAGCTTGACCAGCTTGAAGTTGTCGGTGGCGACATACGGCGTATCGCCCGGATAGTCGGCTGCATCGGCATACGATCCGCCCACCGCCACCACCGGCAGGCTGACCCGCGACAAGGCTGCGCAGGCTTCCGGATCGTCGAAGTCGGCAATGATGCCGTGGCCCTGCCAGCGCTCAATGCCTTGCAGGCGGCAGCGGAAATCCTCCTCCAGGAACAAGTCCCAGGAGGCGCGCGTGCTGCTCAGGTATTCGCCGATGCCGGCGATGATGTCGCGGTCGAAGATCTTGTTGCCGTTGAAGAGCAGGGCGATGCGGTGCACGGTTCTTGTCATCTTGCAGTCTCCTGGGAGCGCCACGTAGCCCGGTTTGTCAATTTGTCACTGCTGCAGGCCGATTCCGGCCCGTCCGTCACGATTGTAGCGAACCGAGCTGGCCGCGTCAGGGCAAATGCGGTTTTGTGCACTTGCAATAGAAAGAATCGCTAGTGCGCTTGGTGGATTTCGTAATTGTGGAGCGCCAGGCGCGGCTCTAGTATGGCCCACACCAAGACCGCACCACCACCTTACAGGAGCAAGCATGAGCTATTTCCCTTCCGTGACACCGATCCGCTTCGAGGGCAAGCAGGCGCAGACGCCGCTGGCTTTCCGCCATTACGACGCCGCCAAGCTGGTGCTGGGCAAGCCGATGCGCGAACACCTGCGCATGGCGGCCTGCTACTGGCACACTTTTGTCTGGCCGGGTTCCGATGTGTTCGGCGCCGGCACCTTCCGCCGTCCTTGGCAGGAAGGCGGCGACGCCATGGAGATGGCGCACAAGAAGGCCGACGCCGCTTTCGAATTCTTCAGCAAGCTGGGCGTCGACTATTACACCTTCCACGATACCGATGTGGCGCCGGAAGGAAACAGCTTGGCCGAATACCGCAACAACTTCGCGCAGATGCTGGACGTGCTGGAGCGCAAGCAGGAACAGACCGGGGTGCGCCTGCTGTGGGGCACCGCCAACTGTTTCAGCCATCCGCGCTTCGCCTCCGGCGCCGCCAGCAATCCGAATCCTGAACTGTTCGCCTACGCCGCCGCGCAGGTCTGCACCGCCATGAACGCCACCCAGCGCCTGGGCGGCGCCAACTATGTCTTGTGGGGTGGCCGCGAAGGTTATGAAACCTTGCTCAATACCGACCTCAAGCGCGAACGCGAACAGCTGGGACGCTTCATGCGCCTGGTGGTGGAACATAAGCACAAGATCGGCTTCAAGGGCACATTGCTGATAGAGCCGAAACCGCAGGAACCGACCAAGCACCAGTACGACTACGACAGCGCCACCGTGCACGGCTTTCTCAAGCAATACGGCCTGGAGCAAGAGATCAAGGTGAATATCGAAGCCAACCACGCCACCCTGGCCGGGCACAGCTTCCATCACGAAATCGCCACCGCAGCCGCGCTCGGCATCCTCGGCAGCGTCGACGCCAACCGCGGCGATCCGCAGAACGGCTGGGATACCGACCAGTTTCCCAACAGCGTCGAGGAAATGACGCTGGCCACCTACGAAATCCTGAAAGCCGGCGGTTTCACCACCGGCGGCTACAACTTCGATTCCAAGGTAAGGCGCCAGAGCCTGGACGAAGTTGACCTGTTCCACGGCCACGTCGGCGCCATGGATGTGCTGGCGCTGTCGCTGGAACGCGCCGCCGGCATGATCGAGAACGACCTGCTGGCGAATTTCAAGGCCGAGCGCTATGCCGGATGGGATGGCGCTTTCGGACGGGACGTGCTGGCAGGCAAGCTGAGCCTGAGCGATATCGCCGAGCATGCGTTTGCCAAGCAGATCAATCCGCAGGCGGTCAGCGGTCGCCAGGAAATGCTGGAGAACCTGGTCAATCGGGCTATCTACGGTTGAAAGTGTTGTAGGAGTCGGTAGTTAATACAGTTAAACGGTTAAACAATATGCAGTTAAATCAAAACCAATGACAGGAGACACAGCAATGAACAAGTTCAAACGGAAGAGCCTATTGGCGGTGGTATCGATGGCGGTATTTGCGCTGGGCAGCACAGCCGCCATGGCCGATTCCAAGAATCCCAAGATCGGTTTTTCGATCGACGATTTGCGGGTCGAGCGCTGGGCCAGGGACCGCGATTTTTTCGTTGCCGCGGCCGACAAGCTGGGCGCCAAGGTGTTTGTGCAGTCGGCCGACGCCAGCGAGCAGCGGCAGATCGCCCAGATTGAGAACCTGATTTCGCGCGGCGTCGATGTCATCGTCATCGTGCCGTTCAACGCCACCGTGCTGACCAATACCGTCAAGGAAGCCAAGAAGGCCGGCATCAAGGTGGTGTCGTATGACCGCCTGATCCTGAACGCCGATATCGACGCCTATATCTCCTTCGACAATGAAAAGGTCGGCGAGATGCAGGCCGAGGGCGTGCTCAAGGCGCAGCCCAAGGGCAATTATTACCTGCTGGGGGGCTCGCCTACCGACAACAACGCCAAGATGCTGCGCGAAGGCCAGCTGAAAGTGCTGAAGCCGTCGATCGACAAGGGCGACATCAAGATCGTCGGCCAGCAGTGGGTCAAGGACTGGAGCGCTACCGAAGCCTTGTCCATCGTGGAAAATGCCCTGACCGCCAACAATAACAAGATCGACGCCATCGTCGCCTCCAACGACGGCACCGCCGGCGGCGCGATCCAGGCGCTGGCTTCGCAAAAGATGGCGGGCAAGGTGCCGGTCTCAGGGCAGGACGCTGACCTGGCAGCGGTCAAGCGCGTGATCGCCGGCACCCAGGCTATGACGGTCTACAAGCCGCTCAAGCTGATTGCCTCCGAAGCGGCCAAGCTGTCGGTGCAGCTGGCGCGCAATGAAAAGCCCGCCTACAATTCCCAGTATGAAAACGGCGTCAAGAAGGTCGATACGATCCTGCTGAAACCGACGCCGCTGACCAGCGCCAACGTCAAGCTGCTGGTGGATGACGGTTTCTATACCCAGGCTCAAATCAGCAGCAAGTAAGCTGCCGCATGCACTGAAACGGTAGCGGCGGTATTCATGCCGCCGCATGACCGTTTTCCCCTCATTTTCCCTTTAGTAATTGCGGGAGCAGGCATGTCCGACTATTTGCTGGAAATGCGCGGCATCGTCAAGGAGTTTGGCGCGGTGCGCGCACTGGACGGCATCGACATCAAGGTCAAGGCCGGTGAATGCCTCGGCCTGTGCGGCGAAAACGGCGCCGGCAAATCGACCCTGATGAAAGTGCTGTCCGGGGTTTATCCGCACGGCAGCTGGCAGGGTGAAATCCTGTGGCAAGGAGCACCCTTGCAGTCGCAATCGATGCGCGATACCGAAGCTGCCGGCATCATCATCATCCATCAGGAGTTGATGCTGGTGCAGGAACTGTCCGTAGCAGAAAACATTTTCATGGGCCACGAGCTGATCCTGCCTGGCGGCCGCATGAACTATCCGGCCATGTACCGCCGTGCCGCCGAACTGATGCGTGAACTGAAAATGCCCGACATCAATGTAGCGCTGCCGGTGATGCACTACGGCGGCGGCCACCAGCAGCTGGTGGAGATTGCCAAGGCGCTCAACAAGCAGGCGAAACTGCTGATCCTGGACGAACCGTCGTCGTCGCTGACGGCGTCCGAGATTGCGGTGTTGCTGGATATTATCCGCGACCTGAAAGCCAAGGGCGTGGCCTGCGTCTACATTTCGCACAAGCTGGACGAAGTGGCCGCCGTATGCGACACCGTGGCCGTGATCCGCGACGGCAAGCATATCGCCACCACGCCGATGCAGGACATGAATGTCGACCAGATCATCACGCAGATGGTGGGCCGCGAAATCAGCGCCATGTATCCGGACCAGGAACACGAGATCGGCGAGGTGATGTTCGAAGCGCGCCACGTCACCTGCCATGACGCCGACAACCCGCAGCGCAAGCGCGTCGACGATATTTCCTTTTCTTTGCGGCGCGGCGAGATCCTCGGCATCGCCGGATTGGTCGGCGCCGGCCGCACGGAGCTGGTGTCGGCTCTGTTCGGCGCTTATCCCGGGCGCAGCC
>NZ_JAQGLV010000405.1 GCF_028292705.1 Collimonas fungivorans
GGCGGCCGGCATCTTCGGCGTGCCGGCCGGCCTGCTGGCGCTGATCGTGGTCAGCCTGCTGACGCCGCCGCCCGATCCGCGCGCGGTGGCGCTGGTGCATCACGTGCGGGCGCCTTAGGACTGTTGATTTGACTGCTGTCGTGGCAGTTTCTAGATCGTTCAGGGCTTGCTGCCAAAGGGCTCCGACAGAATACCTACAAGGCTGTTCACACCATTGACGTAATTTCCCAACCGCATATTCTCATTGGCGCTGTGCTGATTGTTATCGGCATTGACCAGCGGCACAATCACGAAAGGAACTTTCAGAGCATCGACTAGCGCGCCAGTCGGAACAGTGCCCCCCATCATTCTGATCTGCACCGGGTCCTTACCGTAGGTCTTGGTCAAAGAGCGGCGCAGCCAATTACTGACTGGCGCATGCAGATCGGTACGAACGGCGCTGCTGGATGCCGATGCCGACTCAAACTCAAGCGAAGCCAGTTTAGGATAGCGGGCGCGATCCGCATCGCTCGGCTCGCCATTGACCAGGTGAAAACCCTGCTTCTCCACAAATCCCTTAAGTAAAGCTATCAGGGCCGCCGGCTCGGTTTCAGGTACGGTACGCAGATCCAGTTCGGCGACGGCCATCGCCGGCACGACAGTGCGAGCCTTCTCGCCGACATCTCCAGATTGCATGCCACGCACATTGAGCGACGGATATTGCATCGCTTCCTGATAATTTTGTCCGACCTTATCTGCCACCGCAATCCCGAGGCGCTGGCGCAGCGCCGCTTCGTCGTCTGGCACTGCGCGCATGACACGCAATGAATCAGCGTCCAGCTTGACGCTATCGTAATAACCTGGAACCGTAACTCGGCCCTCATCATCTTTCATCGATGCCAGCAAACGCGCCATCAATTGCGCCGGGTTAGCGGCATAGTTACCGTAGTGTCCACTATGGCTATCTTGCTTCGGGCCATAAACCTTCAAAGTGCCGACAACGATTCCGCGATTGCCGAATACCAATGTTGGCTGATTGCTGGGGTGCATCGGACCGTCCAGCACGACCAGCATATCGGACTTCAACAAATCCTGATTCCGCTTGATGACGCCGCCCAATGACGGCGATCCTTTTTCTTCTTCTGCGTCAAGAATGACCTTGAGGTTGATCGCCGGCGTCTGGCCGCCGGCTTTGAGTGCGTCAATCGCAGCCAGCAACATCATGATCGGTGCTTTGTCATCCGCCGAGGCTCTGGCGAACAAACGCCACTCTGGATCGACATCCTTGGCGAACAGCTTATCCAGCGGCATGGCTTCCCACTGGCCTGCTGCATTGCGCTGTTTCAGTACTGGTGTCCACGGGCTTTTCTGTTGCCATTCAGAGGGATTGACTGGCTGTCCATCCATGTGTCCATAAAACAGTACTGTGGGAAGACCGGGACCGCTCTTTGGAAACTCTGCAAACAGCAGCGGCTTGCCGTTATTGGGTAATTGCCTGGTATGAAAACCACGCCGCTGAAAAGCCTGTTCAAACCAGGCGGCATTGCGCTGGATATCGGCGGCTACCGCAGAGTCGTTGGGAATTGCCAGCACCTCGGCCCATTCCTTGAAACTTGCTTGCGCAGCAAGCTGCACTTGTGGTGCGATCGATGGTTCAGCCGCATAAAGAGACTGTGTCGAAAATATGGTCATGGCAAAGGCGGCCAACTGACAGTGCTGGAAGAATGTTTTCATATTTTTTCAGGTGCGATCAAATGAGGTCAGAGTATGCATCGGTCAAACCGCGAATCCGAAGCCTGGCGCTTCATGGGCCGGCATGACGGTAACGGCAACATCCATGGTTTGCTGGCCGCCGCCGATCAGCACGCCGCGCAAGGGCGAGACGTCGAGGAAATCCCGGCCCCAACCGAGCGTGATGTGGCTGATATCCGGAAAGATGCCGTTGGTCGGATCGGCGTCTATCCAGCAGCTGTCCTGGCCGTTCAGTCCAGGGCAGTACACCGACACCCAGGCATGCGAGGCGTCGGCGCCGATCAGGCGCGGCTGCCCCGGCGGCGGTTCGGTCAGCAGGTAACCGCTGACATAGCGCGCCGCCAGGCCCAGCGAACGCAGGCAGGACAGCATGAAGTGGGCGAAATCCTGGCACACGCCGCGCCGGGTGGCGAATACATCCGTTACCGGCGTCGAGACCGTGGTGGCGAGCGGATCGAAAGTAAATTCCTGGAAAATCCGGGTCATCAAGGCGTCAATCCCGGCCAGCAAAGGCTGGCCGGGGGTGAACGATTCCGCGGCATAAGCAAGAAATTCGCGCTTGATCCGCACATGCGCCGATTCAAACAGATAGCGCGTGGCCTCCAGGTCGTCCGGCAGCAAGAACTGGCCGGCCTGGTAAGACAGCTTGGCCCGCGCCTGTTCCCAGGCCGGCGTCAGCGGCGGCAACTGGCGCGGCGTCAGGCTGACCCAGGATTCGGCCACCGCGCGCAGATCGGTGTGGTCGCTCTCCAATGAAAACGATTGCATGGGATTGCCGAAGCTGTCCAGCAGCAAGCGCAGGTTTTGCGGCTCAGGCGTGATGCCGATGCCATGCGAGGTACAGGTTTGCCATGGCAAGGAACGCGGCGTCAGGCGCAGCATCTGGTGCGACAGGCGCACCGGCAGCGAGTAAGCGTAGTGGGTATCGTGGCGGATGTGATAAACGAAATCGCTCATTACGACACCCCCTGGCTGACCGGTGCGTTCAAGGGCGTGAAGAAATGCCGGGCCAGTTCGTCCGACAAGGAAAAAGCGCCGGCGATGGCGTCGCGCATCAGCTGCACCAGGCGTGTGTGGGCATCGGCCACGAACAAGGAATCGTGGCTGAGATCCTGCAGTTCAAAGTCGCGCAGCAAGGCCGACAAGTGTGCCGGCGTATCCATGCTGAGCGTACCCAGCTGCTCGGCGATATCGCTCAGGTAGCGCTCCAGCATATGGAACTGGAAAGCAATCCCGTGCGGATTGCTGACGTCGAACACCAGCAGATGCAATACCGGCAGCCATTCTGGCGCGCGCCGGTAGCGCACGCGGTAAGTGACCACGCTGTTGGCCGATTCCAGCAGCCATGGCAGGGTTTTATTCTGGCGCTCCGCAGGCAGCCTCAGGAACTGGCCGAACAAGCCCGCCAGATGCGTCATGCGTTCGATGTGGCGTCCCAGCATCAGGAAATGCCAGCCCTCGTCACGCGTCATGTCGTCCAGCGCATGGCCGGCCAGGCCGACGCAAGCTTCGATCACCTTGTTCAGCATGTACAGCGCAACGGCAGGCGTCACGCTGCTGTCCGCTACCAGGCCTGGCATGCGATTGATCGCTTGCCAGTTATCCAGTGAAAGATGCTCGCGCACCTGGTAGCCGCAATGGTGCAAATGCCGCAGGTTGGCGGCAATGCCAACGCCGGCAGCAGGATCGACGACGGCGGCGATCAAGCCCTGCTGCAAGGCGCTGATGGTGGGCCGCTCCGCCGCCGCCGGCAAGGCAATCCCCAGGCCGCGGCAAATCTCGCACAGCTGGTAGAAGGTTTCGCGCGCTTCGCCCTGGACATCGGTGCTGCGCTGCAGGGTGGCGCGCAGCAGGTGCGCCAGGTTGTCGCAACGTTCGGCATAGCGTCCCATCCAGAACAGGTTTTCTCCGGCATGCGAGGAAATATCGACGGTGCTGCGGATGGTGTCCAATGCAATATCCAGGGAACGCTGGCGGCCGCCAGCATTCTCAGCCGGCATTGCAGGCGCGTCCGCGGCTTCCGGCCGCACCTGCTCCAGCACCCAGACATCCTTGCTGGCGCCGCCCTGCTGCATCGATACGATATCTTTGCGCTGGCGCGGCGCGACCCGCGTCAGGCCGCCCGGCATCACATGGTAGCTGCCGTCGGCGGCGGCCACCACGAATACCCGCAAGCTGATGGCCCTGCTCATCAAGCGGTATTCGCCGCTGCGCGACAACACCGGCGCCTGCGACAGGCGTACCCACTCCTGGGCGACATAAGCGTGCGGCTGGGCATGCAGGCTCTCGATCAGGCGCTGGCGCGACTGCGCATTCAGGCTGTGGCCGTAGATAGGCTGCATCCGCATCGAGGGAAACGCCGGCATGATCACCAGCTGCTCCAGGTTGGCCAAGGTATAGTCGAGCGCGGGTTTTTCACCGCACCACCACGACGCGACCGCCGGCAGCGCCAATGGCTGGCCGAGCAGACGCTGGCAGATGGCCGGCAAGAAGCCGTGCAAGGCGCCCGATTCCAGCACGCCGCTACCCAGCGAATTGGCAATCAGCACATTGCCGAGGCGCGCAGCCTGCACCAGCCCGGGAATGCCGAGGGCGGAATCGGCGCGCAATTCCAGCGGATCGCAATAGTCGTCATCCAGCCGCCGCAGGATCGCATGCACGCGCCGCAGGCCGCTCAGGGTCTTGAGGTAGACCATGTCGCCGCGCACCATCAGGTCCGCCCCTTCGACCAGCGGGAAACCCAGGGTATGCGCCAGGAATGCGTGCTCGGAATAGGTTTCGTTATACGGCCCCGGCGTCAGCAGCACCACCAGCGGCGTCTCGCCGCCAGCCGGCGCCAGCGCGTTCAGGCTGTCGTGCAGGGTATGGAAAAATTTCAGCAGGGATTGCACATGCATGTCGCGCACCGTCTCCGGCAGCGCGCGCGACATGATCTGCCGGTTCTGCAAGGCGTAACCGGCGCCCGACGGCCCCTGGGTACGGTCCGCCATGACCCACCAGTGGCCGTCCGGCGAACGCGCCAGGTCGATTGCATACAGGTGCAGGTGTATGCCCGCCGGCGGCTCGATGCCGCGGCAAGGCCACAGGTAGCCATGCTGGCCGAACACCAGCGCCGGCGGCAGCAGTCCTTCAGACAGCAGCGTCTGCGGGCCGTACAGATCGGCCAGCACTGCATTGAGCAGGCGCGCACGTTGCACCACCGCGGCGGACAAGGTCTGCCATTCGTCGGCGGAAATAATCTGCGGCAACAGATCCAGTTCCCAGGGCCGGTTGGCGCCCTGCGGATCGGCGTACACATTGTAGGTCACGCCGTCGGCGGCAATCGCTTCGCGCACTTCGCGCGCGCGGCGCCGCAGGATCTCCGGCGACAGCCCTTCGAGCTGGTCGATCAGGGTGCGCCAGTGCGGCCGCAGGCGACCGCCGGCTTCCAGCATTTCGTCGTAACGATCCGCCTCTGCGGGATAACTCTCGAGTAAACGCCGGTACATGATTAATCGCTTGCGTCACTTGAAACGGTTAAATGCAAACCCTGCCGCCAAGGCCGCGAAAAAGTCGCAGCGCAAACTGAAAATAGTTGCGCTACGGCTTTTCTGCACCATGACTGCCGAGCTTGATCAGAAGTGACGTAAGTCTAACGTAAATGGGAACTCGATGGACGCTATCGGCGTAGTTACCTGCATCGGGCCCGGGGTGTGGTTGAGACGGAAATAACGCCCCAAGCGCCGGCTTTCGGCTTCGAAAGCATTGACCGGAAACGTCTCGTAGCTGCGCCCGCCGGGATGCACCACGTGATACTGGCAACCGCCCAGGCTACGGCCGTTCCAGGTATCGACCAGGTCGAAGGTCAGCGGCGAGTCGATGCCGATGGTCGGATGCAGGGCCGACGGCGGCTGCCAGGCGCGGTAACGTACGCCGCTGACAAATTCGCCGACACGACCTGTCGGCTGCAGCGGCACCGGTACCCCGTTGCAGGTCAGCACATAACGATCCGGCGCCATGCCGTTCACCTTCACCTGCAAGCGCTCCAGCGAAGAATCGACGTAACGGGCGTTGCCGCCGGAACGGCTTTCCTCGCCCAGCACATGCCAGGGCTCGAGCGCAGTGCGCAGTTCCAGCCCGATGCCATTGATGGCAAAGTCGCCGATTTTCGGGAACCTGAACTCGAAATGCGGCGCAAACCACTCCGGCTTGAGTGCGTAACCAGCCTGCTGCAGGTCGTCCATCACATCGCAGAAATCCTGCCAGATGAAGTGCGGCAGCAGGAAACGGTCGTGCAGCTCGGTGCCCCAGCGCACCAGGCGCGGCGGCTTGTACGGCGTCTTCCAGAAGCGCGCCACCAGCGCCCGCAGCAACAGCTGCTGGGTCAGGCTCATGCGCGCATGCGGCGGCATTTCGAATGCGCGCAGCTCCAGCAGGCCGAGGCGGCCGGTGCTGCTGTCGGGCGAATACAGCTTGTCGATGCAAAATTCGGCGCGATGCGTGTTGCCGGTGACGTCGATCAGCAGGTTGCGCAGCAGCCGGTCGACCAGCCATGGCGCACAGCCGTCTTTCGCCAGCTGCTTGTCCATTTCGGTAAACGCCAGTTCCAGTTCGACCACCGCATCGTTGCGCGCTTCGTCGACGCGCGGCGCCTGCGAAGTCGGTCCGATGAACATGCCGGAGAACAGGTAAGACAGCGCCGGATGGTTGTGCCAGTAGCTGATCAGGCTGCGCAACAGGTCGGGTCGGCGCAGGAACGGCGAATCGCTGGTGGTGGCGCCGCCCAGCACCAGGTGGTTGCCGCCGCCGGTGCCGGAATGGTGGCCGTCGAGCATGAATTTCTCGGTGGTCAGGCGGGTCTCGCGCGCTACGTCGTACAGGTAGGTCGTGTTGCTTACCAGCTCGCCCCAGCTGTGCATGGGCTGGATATTCACCTCGATCACGCCGGGATCGGGCGTGACGCTGAACTTGGCCAGGCGCGGATCGTTGGGCGGTTCATAACCTTCCATCAGCAACGGCTGTTCCAGGGCCTGCGCCGTGGCCTCGATCGCCGCCACCAGTTCCAGGTAATCCTCCAGCCGCTCCAGCGGCGGCATGAACAGGTACAGCACGCCCTGCCGTACTTCCGCGCACAGGGCGGTGCGGGCAATCTGGTCGGCCGATTCGAACGGCGCCGGC
>NZ_JAQGLV010000147.1 GCF_028292705.1 Collimonas fungivorans
AGATGGCCCCCAGCAGCGGCTCTTTCATGGTGTAAACCTTGCGCTGCTTGCCATGCGGCGTCAGGTCGCAGGAAAACACCTGGCCGTCATCGACCAGCGCCTGATTGGCGGCAAAGACGAAGACGTCACAGGCACGGCCCACTTCATACAGCGAGTCCTTCTTGCACAGCCCGGCTTCGGCGGTAATCAAGTCGGAAACGGCATCGGTATTGGCACGCAATATTTCCGCTGCCCGCAGCATGATCCTGGAGCGCTCAAAACGTGTCAGCTTCGACTTGAACTGACGCGCGATGCGAAAGGCGTCGCGGATATCGCCGACAGTCGCCTTCGGGACCGTCCCGACCAGTTTTCCGTTGTAGGGATTTAATACCTCGATCAGGCGTTCATTGCCCACCAGCTTCCCGCCAATCCGCATCTGCTGGCGCAACGGTTCGCCTTCCTTGATTTTTTTCAATTCGCTTAGCATCGACATTTCATCTCCAGATTAATTAATTGTTCGCGTCACTGCCGCACATTATTTGTCTTGGCCAGTAACCACATAAGGCCTTCAGGCTGCAGCATTCATCGCCAGGTAAAACACGTCGAAATTGCGCAACCGATGGTCGGAAGGAATCGCGCCAAGCCTGCGATTGAACATCAGCGGCACGCGTTGTTCCGAGATGCCACCATGCGAGCGCAATGGCAGCTTCAGCTCGGACAGGTCGTGGCGGCTGGCAGAAGTGCCGATCACCGTCAGGCGTTCGCTGACAATCACCAGGTCGCCGATACGGTCTTCCGGCAACTCAAAGCGGGCAGCTGCTTGAGCGCGCGTCAACACCAGCTCGACGCCAGGGATCGCGCTGATCTGGCGGGAAACGCTGTCCAGATCCGCTCCTTCATTCATATACACGGTGGCGTAAGAACCCAATGCGCCGTGGTGTACGACATACGGGTCGGTAATCGGCAGAATCACCCGGGTTTTGCCATTCCCGGCCCTGGCGTCCAGCACGTCCTGCAGATAAATCACGTTGGGTGTGCCGGCGCTGTCGGTCTTGGCGTTCATGCCGTGATCGGCGGTCAAGCCGATCACCGCGCCCAGCGCATCGAGCTGGGTCAGGTAGTGATCCATCATGGCGTAAAAGGCATTGGCGCCAGGCGTTCCGGGAGCAAACTTGTGCTGGATATAGTCGGTAGTCGAGAGATACATGATGTCCGGACGCTGCGTCTCCAGCAGCTTGACGCCGGCGGCAAACACGAACTCCGACAATTCGGCGCTATACACCGACGGCAATGGCATGCCGACCAGTTCCAGCAAATTCTCCACGCCGTTTTGTTCCAGCGTAGCCTGATCGGCCTTCTCGGCCGAGAAACAGATGCCGCGCATCTTGTGGCCGAGCAAACCGCGCAATTTATCCTTGGCGGTGATCACTGCGACCTTGGCGCCGGCGTCAGAGAAGGCGGAAAATATCGTGCCGGCGCGCAGGTATTTGGCGTCATTCATCATGACTTCCTGATTTGCTTCGCGATCCAGGAAATAGTTGCCGCAGATGCCATGCACTGAAGGCGGCGCCCCGGTGACTATCGACAAATTGTTCGGATTGGTAAAACTGGGCACTACACAGTCGCCGGTAAGCACGGTTCCTTGCGCCGCCATTTTTTTTAAAAACGGTGCGACGCCAGCCTGAATTGCCTGATTGATATATTCCTGTTCACAGCCGTCGACACACACGACGACGACAGGTTGTTTCATCCATGGATAGTTGCGGCCATTGACCTGCAGGGGTTTGGTGCCAGACATAATTTAACCTTTTGGTTTTTGAGGAGATAGGGGCGGCTGCCGCCGCAGGTGCGCCCATGGATGCGGCGACGACCTGCCATCGCATGGGCGCACAACAGCCGGGCAGTCCTGTCAGCGCTTGATGAACATGGCAACCACCGCACTGATTACGCAGCTCACGGCGACAATTGGAAATATCAATGCGGTATTGCCGGAGTGGTCCAGCATTCTGCCGATAAGCGGTTCGCCGAGACCTGCAAACAGGTACGATGAAAAATTCATGATGCCGGTAGCGGTGCCGGCGCGACGCGAACCGACAAGGTCCGGACATAACGCCCAAAACGATGACGCTGGCCCGTACACAAAGAAACCACAGAGGAATAACGCCATGACCCCAAGCATCGAATGACCGGGGATTGTAAACATCCAGATACTCGTGATTGCACCCAGCACCATGTAGAGCATGATCGCTTTATATCTCTTCGAACCGAACAGCTTGTCCGATATCCAGCCGTTGCTTAGCGCGCCAATGGCCATTCCCACCGGAAGAGCGACGCTGATCCATTTGGGATCAATAAACGCGTCCGGCGACTTCGCCCAATTCGATCCGAAAAAATGGACGGGAACCCAAACGATGAGACCGTACCGGGCTGCGTTTTGAAAGCCTAAGGAAAGGGCCGCCACGATCAAGCGCCAGTTTTTCAGCACGGCCTTGTACCGGGTCCAGGAAGACTCCTGCCGATCATCAAGGACAGCGTGTGCTTTATCGCCGTGGTTGGCAACGCCGGTGTCCAGCGGTTGAAAACCCAGGTCTTCCGGCCGCTCGCGGGCAACCAGATAGAAGAATATGCCTCCGCCAAGCATGAGAAGAACGGGAATCCGGAATATCCATCGCCAGTCAAGATGCAAAACGTCGAGCACGGCAATCGATGTTATGTAAGACAGCACGGAGGCGCAGCCGGCGGCAAACACATAGAAGCCATATACCTTGCCCCGTTCGCCGATGTCCCACCAATTTGACAGCAGGCGGCTGCCTGGCGCCCATCCCAATGCTTGAAAGTAACCGTTAACTGCCCATGGGAAAATCAGGCTCCCGAATCCACTCGAAAAACTTACGATCCAATTGGCTAAACAGGAAAGAACCGCGCCTAGGCTCATGATCCGGCGGCCGCCGAACTTGTCCGCGAGATTGCCGTTGATTGCCTGTCCAATGGCGTATGACCATAACATCGCACTGGATACCCAGCCCAGGGTCTCTTTAGAAAGGCCAAACTCTTTTTGGATGCCTGGAATCGCGAAGCCAAATGTCTGCCTGCCGGTGTAAAAAAACAAATAACAAAGCATCGCCGCAAGGAGCATTCGCCATTGCGCCTTGCGAAAACGCGTGTCGGTTGACGCGAGCCGATCCGACGACGTATATATGTAACTCATTGCATGTCTCCTTTATAGAGGATAACCGAGTTGCTATGCCTCGGAAAACCCCACTCCTATTTGTGTTGGAAAAGGTAGTTTTTATTTTTTAATCAATGTAAATCTTGCGACGTTGCAGACCCTCCATGGAAATGTAAAAATCATCTGGTCCGTGAAATTTTTCACGGCTTTCCGTATCTATTCCCTGGACCGTCCGTCGACGTGACTGCGCCCTCGATCCGCGGACACAGCTCATGTCAGCGCCAATGCGGCCTTTGCCCCGATAAAGTTCTTCCCTCGCGCACCCCGCATGGCATGCTGTACCATCTCCTGCGCTTCTTCCTCCGAAACGCCATAGTCGGAAAATTCGGTCCCGACTTCGAGCTGGTGCAGAAAATCGCGTAAACGGTCCACCGCGGTTTTTCGATCGGTATTGAACGCCCGCTGCAGGGCGGCGTCCCTATCGGGAAGCTCGCCCCATGCCATGCCGAGAACCAGAGGGAGCGTGAACGAGCAGGCTATGCCATGCGACAATCCATATCGCAGAGTCATCTCGTAAGAAATTGAGTGAGCGAGAGCTGTTTTGGTATTGGAGAATGCCAATCCTGCCTTCATCGCAGCGAGCGCCATGGATGATCGCAGCGCCTTGTTGTCGAGCTCCTTGGCAAGTAACGGCAGGCAGGCCATGATCTCTTGGATCGCCCCGATCGCGAGCGCGTCGGAAATCGGATTCGCATTGACGTTCCAGATCGATTCCAGCGCGTGCGATAACGCGTCCAGTCCCGTGGAAACGGTAATCGCCCTGGGGAGGGTAAGCATTAAATCCGGATCGACAATAGCCGCTTTGGGCCAGGTGCAATCCAGGTGCAGCGAATATTTCTTTTGTTTCGCCGAATCCCAGATCGTTGCCCACGGCGTTACTTCGCTGCCGGTGCCGGCGGTCGTCGGGATGGCAATGAGCGTCTTTACCCTGCTTGGCGTAAAAGGCTTGCCGTCGGCAAGCAGGGCCAGCAGTTCATCGAAACTCCCGCCTTCGGTTCCGACTATCAAGGCCTTGGCAGTGTCGATAGCGCTTCCGCCCCCCAGCGCCACAACCGTATCGCATGCGTGTTCGTCCCGCCAGAACCGGTTATACATTTCTGCCAACTGGGAAACGTCCGGGTTGGGGTGAACATTTTCGATGACATAAATCAGCTGATTGCCTAGCAAATCCTCCAGCTTTTTAAGAAGACCCAACGAGCGCGCTTCGGGAAAAGTCACCACCACCACCTTTGCGCCGCTGACGATGCGGGGCAGTTCTTCAAGGCTGCCGGGACCGAAATGGGTCGCGACAGGGTTGCAGAATCGTTGTGTCATCGGGGTCTCCTGTTTATTGGTTATAAATTTTTAGTAAATGGATTGTCGGCGGGCCCAGGCCATAGCACAAATCGATTATTCTTCTATTTCTATCGTTTCAACCGATAATGGAAAAACGTTGCATGCGATGATATATATGCAATTTTTTGGGAAGTGGCCATGGGGCTGGCATTTCAAGCGCAACCGCGGCGTTGAATGGCAGGGCGGCCATGTGGCCACTGAAGAAGATGTGCTCTTGAGGGATTTGTATGTATCAGTACCATAAATGGATTCGTTCGTTCCACGCCGTAGCCAAAACACACAGCTTTACCGCTGCGGCGGCCTACCTGAAAATAGGGCAGCCGACCATCAGCGAGCAAGTCAAGGCCTTGGAAGGCAGATTTGCCGTCGAGCTGTTTTACCGTCGCGGCCGGCATGTCGAATTAACCGATGCGGGTCGGCGGCTGTATGAAATTACCGAAGGAATTTTCGGCCAGGAAGACGAGGCGGTTCAGCTGTTGCAAAGCTTGCATTCACAAAAAACAGGATTGCTACGCATCGGCGCAGTTTCACCGCCTGTGGTAATGAACCTGACCTATGATTTAATGCGCAAGCATCCGGGGATTGAATTCGCGATCTCGATCAACACGGAAAAGGAAGCGCTCGCCCGGCTTTATGATTTCACCATTGACATAGCAATTCTGGCTTTCATAGAAACCGACAAGCGGCTGCACGTCGTTCCGTACCGGAGCTACCCGATTGTCGCAGTGGTCAGGGATGACCATGCCTGGGCGAGCAGGTCGTCCGTACCATTGGCGAGCATAAAAAATGAAGCTGTCATCATGCGTGAACCCGGTTCCAAGACGCGTGAATTGCTCGAGAACGCATGCAGGAATCAGGGCGTCCAGATAAATTGCGTAATGGAGCTCAACAGCCGGGAAGCCACCATGCATGCGATCGCGGAAGGCTTAGGCATTGGTTTCGTATCCGAGATCGAATACATGGCGATACCCGGAACGAAAGCGATCAAGCTTAAAGACGCGCCGGTGACCATTGACTATTACATGTGCGCACTTGCCGTACGAAAAAATCGGCCGCTCCTTAGAAGCGTGCTTGAATCAGAAACACTGCAGAAAACCATGCGAAAAAAATAGTTTTGACCAGATTCGTCGAGCATGTCTTCAACGGAGACGTCGTTAAGTCTCTTTCTCTCCCGGCAAGCGACGCAACTAATGAGATGTGCAGCGGGAAAGCGGAACCGTCGGCATCAACATGAATCTGCATGTTAAGATTCGGCAAATTCTGACCATTTTTCCCATTGATGACCAGCAAACCCAAGCCAGCTCCGAAAGATGCCTCTGCGCGCAAGCCCCATCCCAAGCTGCGGCTGGCTTATGTCATCGGCAGCCTTGATCGGATCATCCGACGCCGGATATCCGAAGCACTTGCCCCGCTTGGCCTGACCATCGGGCAATTCACCGTCATGTCCGTTCTGGATGCGGGCGGCCAGGCATCGAACGCCCAGCTGGCCGAACGTTCCTTGATCACGCCGCAGTCAGCCAACGAAGTCATGAACGCCATGGCGACACGAGGCTGGATTACCCG
Organism: Collimonas fungivorans; assembly: GCF_028292705.1. Lineage (GTDB taxonomy): Bacteria > Pseudomonadota > Gammaproteobacteria > Burkholderiales > Burkholderiaceae_D > Collimonas > Collimonas fungivorans_B. Next base: position 6,107 of record NZ_JAQGLV010000147.1, read on the forward strand.
GGAACCTGATCCGAACCATGGGCGGATCGTCTTGCTCCAGCTTACCGATGAGGGCCGCGCAATCCTGCGGCAGTGCGAGCAGGCGGTACGCGTGATCGAAGGCCAGATGCTTGCCGGCATGGCGCCGGACGTAGCAGACTCCGTGCAGAATTGCCTCGAACTGTTCGTGCGCAACCTGCGCGCCTGACACTACCCGTTTTCTTTTAAAAGTTTTTTGTTTTAACGGCTTAATCGCGTTTGACATATCAGGTTACCTGATATAAAGTGAATTCCAAGGATGGTGATCGGCAACCGGCATCGCCAGTTTTTTTTGTGATATTCATAAGGAAATTCGATATGAGCGCTTACCAGGGTCGTTGGAAAACAGTAGAGGTGAAGGTCGAGCACGGCATCGCATGGGTAATGTTCAACCGCCCTGAAAAACGCAACGCAATGAGCCCCACGCTCAATAGCGAAATGCTGCAGGTGCTCGATGCCATCGAACTCGACGACGCCGCCAAGGTACTGGTGTTGACGGGTAACGGCGCGGCCTGGACTGCCGGCATGGACCTGAAAGAATATTTTCGTGAAATCGACGGCGGTCCCGAAATCCTGCAGGAAAAAATCCGCCGCGACGCTTCGGAATGGCAATGGCGGCGCCTGCGCATGTATGCAAAACCTACCATCGCGATGGTCAACGGCTGGTGCTTCGGCGGCGGATTCTCGCCGCTGGTAGCGTGCGACCTGGCGCTGGCGGCTGACGAAGCCGTGTTCGGCCTGTCGGAGATCAACTGGGGCATACCGCCTGGCAACCTGGTGAGCAAGGCCATGGCGGACACGGTAGGCCACCGGCGCGCGCTGCATTTCATCATGACCGGCGACACGTTTACCGGCAGCGAAGCGGCCGACATGGGCCTGGTCAACAAGAGCGTGCCGCTGGCGCAGCTGCGTGCCGAAACGATCGCACTGGCGGCCAAGCTGATCGAAAAGAACCCGGTCGTACTGCGCGCCGCCAAGCATGGATTCAAGCGTTCCCGTGAACTGACCTGGGAGCAATCCGAAGACTATCTGTATGCGAAGCTCGACCAGGCCCAGTTGCGCGATCCCGAGCAAGGCCGCGAACAAGGCCTCAAGCAGTTCCTCGATGACAAGGCGATCAAGCCCGGCCTGCAAGCCTATAAGCGCTGAATTGACGGCGCTGCCAGATAACTATAAAGGAGACCATCGAATGAACGAAATCAGCATGCTGATCGGCGGCAAGGAGTTGCCGGCCGCTGACGGCCGTACCTTCGAGCGGCGCAACCCGGTGAGCGGCGCCATTGCCACCCGCGCGCCGGCCGCCGGCCTGGCGGATGCCGATGCGGCGGTGGAAGCCGCCCAGGCGGCGTTTCCGGCATGGGCCGCGCTGGCGCCGACCGAGCGCCGCAAGCG
>NZ_JAQGLV010000408.1 GCF_028292705.1 Collimonas fungivorans
ATCGAAGCTTTCATGAATACGGTGGGCGTCATCGTCAGCCCCATCATGTGTTTGTATGAACGCACCGGCGGCACGCGCATGATGCAGATGCAGGATGGCACCTACGGCTGGAGCAACTTCGATGTGATTGACATCAATCCGCACCTGTTCAATATCCACATTCCCCTTGCCGGCGCGGTGACCATGTCCAAGGTCGGCCGCCAGGGTGTGGATGCGAACCAGGAAATTCCCGAAGACATGAAAAAATTCTCGGATGCGGTAAAGGCCGACGACGCTGCCAAAAAAGCCTATTGGGGCGAAGCGACCGGTCTCGACGATTGCATGTATTTCACGCTGCCCAACGGTGAGATCTATGCGCCGCGCCTGGGCGGGAAGAGTGGCGCATGTGCTTCTCTGGCGGCCGGTTCGGCAAAAAAATACTATAACCGCGGCGTCATGAATATCGCCAGGGCGGCCGGCAACAGCGCAATGAAAGGGCAATCCGCTGCCGCCAACGCCACCAGCACGCTCAACAACGCCATCGTGGCGCCGCTGGAGCCAGCCTTGGAAGCGGCCGGCAACAGCCTCAATTCAAGCAACTCGTCGGGAAGCGTGATCAACATGCCTAACAGCAGCACCAGCAGCGTGCTTGGCGGTTCTCCCGCGGGCATGCCGGCTTCCGGCTCATCGCTGGATGCGCCGAGCCCGGGCAGCGGCGATCCGGAAGTGCAGCTGGCGACAGCACTGGCGCAACAGGCGGCGAATTTCCAGAGTCTTTCGAACCTGGGCGGCAATGTGGCAAGTTCCGTATCGAACATGCTGGGACAAGGCTTTTCAATGGCCGAGGAAGCAGCCGGCGATCCGCTCAACAATGTCAACGGTTTCCTGAAATTCCTGCTCAATGCGCTGGGCCTGGGCGATCTGATCGATCTCATCAACATGCGTACTTCGCGCGGCACCGAGACCTTGTTCCAGCGGCCCGGCCTGGGCGGCGTGGTGGCGGCTGACATGGGCTTGCCGGCAGAACGCTTCGGTTTCTGGGAAATGCGCAACGCCAACATCGGCAACTACCAGATCGGCGACCGTGCGGCCAGCAACCTGTTTGTCGCTTCCAAGGAAATACAGGACAACGCCTTGAAGGACCTGGGACCATCGTTTGTGGTGGGGCTGCAGGAAGCGGTAGGCGACATGAAGTCGCCGTTGAAACCGGAAGGCAAGTTCAACCTGGGACGCACGCCGATCAAGGATTACGACACCGAAATCAAGCAGGATTACCTGCAGGCGATGGGCAAGGCGCGGGTGTACTACCGGGCGCCGGTCGAACGCTGGACCGCCCGCATGCAAGTGGTGTCGCACGCCAACCTGATGCTGCCTTACTGGAACGCGCGGCTGGAAGGCTTGAATTATCCGGAAAAATTATTGTTCTTCACAATTAACTGAGCCGCGACCCCATGCCTATCCCATCCAGAACCTTCGCCTTGCCACGCATGTCCGGACCAGGCCAGCGGGGCCAGGCCCTGTTCGAGTCGATCCTGGCTTGCAGCGTGCTGATGCTGTTCCTGTTCGGCTTGCAATGGGTATGGCGCTTCGGCGAACTCAAGCAGCTCAATACCGAAGCGGCGCGGTTCGCCGTCTGGGAGCGCACGGCCTACAAGGCGAATGGCGATGCCGATTACAAATCGCTGTATAGCGCCGATGCCGACCTGGCCCCGAAGGTGTTCCGCAGCGTCTACCTGACGCCGCGCGGCGCGCGCCAGAGCCAGGCCGAAGGCAGCACCGCGCTGCTGCAAGACCATGCCGACTGGATGAGCACCGCGGCGCGCTTCTTTACCGACAAATTCGAAAACGCAACGTTCGGTTCAATCAGCAACGGCGCCTTGAGCGTCTCCACCAATTCCAGCAAATCGCCAGGCGGACCGATGGGATTCGATCCCACTGGCAATACCCTGACTAATCTCACGCTGGACCGCGAACCCTACGAACGGGTCCAGGTCAGCGGCAGCATCGGCCTCAGCGATTTCATCAAGACCTTCATGGAAAAAACTTTCGGCATCGCCAAAGGCGAGACCGGCATGCCTGCCGGCGGCCTCAGTCCGCGTAGCCTGGGCAGCCTGACCATGGTCACCAATTCCTGGTCGGCGCCGGTGCCGGTGGCAAACCACCGCGTCGCCGAGCAGCTAAACCCGTTTTACGACGGCGCCGCCAGTTCCGGCAGTACCGGCAATCCGGTCGGCAAGATACTCAACAGTAATTATTTCAACCTGCCAGGACTGATCGGCGGTGCTTCCGGCTTCGGCGGCAATTTCCGGGTCGACCTGGCGGGCATTAACCCGGCCCAGGTGTCGTCCCTGGTCTCGCAGGGCATGGGGCTGGATTTCGACAGTCTGAAGAATCCCAGCGGCATCATCAAGGCATACAAGTCTACCGACGACTACAAGGAAAATCTCAGCCTGGCCGGCGGCATTAACGAAGCAGACTATATGGCGGTGAAATGCACATCCGCTCCCGGACGCGATATCCGGCTGACCCAATACACCCAGGATGAGCTGTGCCCGGCCGGCATCATGCGCGCGCGCACGATCTCCATGTTCGACAACCCGGCCTGGCGCTTTTCTCCGGCGCCGTAGCAATAGAAGGGGATTTATTTGAAAGTGTTGATGGCGGTTTGCTGGTGCCTGTTCCTGTGCACCAGCGTTTATGCGGCGGATAAATGGAAATCGGTGGAAGGCTTGATGCTGGACGGCGTACCGGACAACTGGCAGCAGACCCGCCTGGCCGATGAAATCGAGGTGAATGGTTTACCGATGCTGATTTATGAAATCGAGGGACCGCAGCCGCTGCGCGAAGCGGCAGTGATATTGGCGGCGGCCTGGGCCAAGGCCAAGTGGAAAGTCACCACCAAGGCGGCCGGGCATGAGGTGCAGATCGTGGCGGTCAAGGACGGCTGGCTGAAGCAGGCCAACCTGAGCAGCAGCAACCGCAAGCAGACCCAGGGCTATCTCAGCATGTCGGACCTGCCGGCGCGCATGCAGCAGGACATCGACACCAAGGCGCCGGTGCTGGCCAAGCATCTGCGCAAGCCGTCGGGCACGGTGATCTTGAACGAAGTACGCACGGTGGATATGGCGGGCGAATCGATCCTGACCACCCTTACCAACAATTTTGACATGGAACAGAACATCGCGTTTTACCAGGAAGACCGCGCCGCCGAGGCATGGAAGCTGAGTTTTAAGAAAACCGCCGAAGACAACAGCGGCACGGTGATGCGCTATGTCTCGCCCAAACAGCAGGAGGCGACCTACACCTTTACCAGGAATGCCGGCCAGACCTATATCGTGGTGAATTGGATTACACGATGAAGACGCGGCCGATGAAGGAAGAGCAATGAAAACGATTCGTACCGGACCAGCGATGAATCGACACGAACAGGGGCAGATCGCGGTTGAATATTCGATCCTGCTGGTGTGCGTGGCGCTGGTGCTGTTTGTGTCGGTGGACGGGGTGTCTTTGCTTAGCCTGCTGCTGGACGCGATACGTCATCTGAATTTCAGTTACATCAACGGCTTAGGTGTCAGCGCCACGCCAATTTAGAAAACAAGCCGAGAGCGCAATATATGTTGATCAAAGTCGGAAGAAATCTGAAACTGGGGCGTGGCGCCAGCCTGGCTGAATTCGTCGTCGCGATTCCCATCGTGCTGATCTTTGCCTTGCTGTGCCTGCAAATGGTCTTGATGTACCGAGCCAAGCTGGCGCACAACTTTGCGGTGCAGGAAGCGGCGCGCATAGGCGCCATGAGCAACGGCCGGGTTGTGCCGCGGTTCGTCACCGATCCGCTGACGGCGCAGCTGGGCAATCTTGGTTATGCGGCGGTCGGCAAGGTCGTGCACAGCAAGGATTCCTCCGGGCGTGATGTGACGTCGACCGTCACCACTCCCGGCAATGAGCTGGCCGGCTCCGGCCAGGCTGAAGCCGCCAGCAACGGCGTACCGGTCAACAATGCCGCCGGCTCGTCCAGCGGCGACCCCGACGAAGCGGCAAACCGCGCCGGTCCGATCTCAGGTTTCCTCGGCAAGGCCAAGCAGAAAATCGGTCCGGCCGTGTGGGCCTTCGTCAAGGGACTGATGCGCTATGGCGACAGCTCGGTGCTGCAAGGCTACATCAACGGCATCACGCCGATGTACATGGGCAACGACACTGGCAAGGGTGCGGTAGTCGAAGCCCAGGTCGAAGCCTACAAAGACGCCATGTTCAATTCCTGCATCCTGTATCACAACCCGACCCAGGCTGCGTTCCTGGAATCCGGCGTGATCGAATTGCAGGGGCTCGATTACGGCATCCTCAAGCTGCCGGCCGACTACATGCGCTTCCGTACGCCGCTCGGCACGGACGCCCCCGGCGGCGGCGAAAATCTTTCCGACAGCAAGCTGAAAGGCGACATCACCAACAAGAGCATCCAGGAAAATACCGTGCTGTCTATCGAGATCTGGTGGAGCTATCCGCTCAAGGTGCCGATCGCCAACAGCATCATCATCGGCATTACACGCTTGTTCGGCAACAGTAGCCAGAGTTCGGGCATCGCGGCGTCGTTCCAGGCCAAGGCGCTCGAGCGCGGCCGCTATCCGTTCAGCTCATCGGCCAGCTACCGGGCGCAAAACGCCTTGCACTGGCATCCCTTCTATCCATTGGGAACCAAATCGCCGCCTATCGGCGGCAGCGGCGGCTACGAGGCCTTCGATGTAGTCAAGCTGATCTGGAACAGCATCTTGAGCCGGCTGGAGGGCAACTTCGATCCGGCCGAGCCGCAGATCGGCTTCTGTCTGGGCGCCATGGACATGGGCGACTGGGCCGCAGGCGAAAAGAACGATGTGAAAGAACACTGGTGGGGCGAGGATTATGACAAAGCCAGCCACTAGGTTGTCGCGCATTTGCCGCCAGAGCCGCAATACCCCCGATTTTCCAACACCAGCAGCGACTCTCGCCAGTTCGCAACGACGATTACTTTTACTCTCACATCATGAATATAAAACGTTTCATCAACCTGCAAAAAATCAAGAAGGCGCTGCCGCTGGTCATCATTGTCCTGATTGCCGCGTTTGCCGTTTTCCTCGCCAACAATTACCTGAAAACCCGTTCCAGTGAAATCGAAAAAAGCCTGAGCGACGAAGCCAACAAGGTGCGCACCACGGTGACAGTGCCGCGCATCGACCTCAACCCCGGTGACGTGCTGACCATGGAGCAACTGGCCTCGCGCACGGTGCCCAAGGAATACATGAACTTCGACGTCATCTCGCCGGACCAGATCGATGCCTATATCGGCAAGAAGATCATCCGTCCGGTGCGCAAGGGTACGCCCCTGCTGGAATCGTATTTCCTGCTGTACGAGTCGGTGCCGTTTTCCAAGTCGATCGACGCCGGCAGCCGCGCCATCACGATTCCGGTCGACGAGATCAATTCCTTTTCCGGCCTGCTGCGCGCCGGCGATCACATCGACCTGTTCTACATGATGAAGCGGCCGCAGGAAGGGCCGCCCAGCGCTGGGCCGCAGCAGGAAGACACGGTGCTGGCGCCGTTGTTGAAAAATATCGAAGTGCGTGCTACCGGCCAGACCACGGTGCGCGAAGTACTGGCGGCCGACCGTGCGCGTGAAGCCGGTTTTGGCGAGCGCCAGGGCCAGGCCGGGCGGGCCACTTACAGCACGGTGACGATTTCAGTGCCGGCCGCGGATGCCCAGAAAGTGATCCTGGTGCAGACCGGCGCCCGCATCGTCGCCGTGCTGCGCAGTCCTGACGACCAGGGCGACGCCGAGAAAAGACTGTTCCTGTCCGATGTCATCGATCCGGACGCCAAGCGCCGCCTGCAAATGCCGGGACCGCAGGTCGATTACATCATCGGCGGCCGTTTCAGGACCGGCGAATACGCAGACAGCAGCGAGGACCAGGCCAAGAAACTCGAAGCCTTCAAGCGCCTTCTGGGCAGCGCAGCCGGTAATTCACAATGATATCCAACAAAAAGCCACGCAATAACATGACTAATCCAAGAACTTTCCGCTCCTGCCTGCTGTTGTCCGCCCTGATTGGCAGCCGCGCCTTTGCCGCCGCACCTTTGCCGGAGACTTTGCAAAACCAGAACAAAGCACAAAAAACCAGCCAAAACCAGGTCCGCAGCAGCCACGACGGCGGCGTCGAGTACCTGGACGGCAATGCGATTGAACAAAAAAACCTGATGAATGCGCCGGAAGGGATCCCCATCCGCAATGCCGGCGACCTTGCGGCCCTGAAGCCTTCGACCGGCCGTGGCGGCTTACCGAAAGCGCAGCAAGCAGTCGACGATGAATTGGTCATGTACGCCGGCGAGGCGCGGGTGATCGAGGTCGGTGCTGTCAACCGTATCGCTATCGGCAACGGCAAGATCGCTTCGACCGCGGTGATTGAAAAGACCCGGCTGCTGATCATTGCGCAGGAAGTCGGCCTGACCAACATCCTGCTCTGGAACAAGCCGAATTTTTCGCGCGAAATCCGCCTGCGGGTGACAGCGCTCAACGTCATCAAGCAGCAGCGCGACATCAAGGCGGCGCTGTCCAGCCTGCCCGATATCGAGGTGGTGCGACGCGGCGATCGGCTGTACGTGGAGGGCAATATCCGCTCGCGCGAGGATCTTTCCAAGATCACAGCCCTGACCGACCAGTACGCCAACCTGATCAACAGCACCAAGCTCGACATCGACACCGTGCCGGCCTACAAGCAGGAATCGCAGATGCTGGTGTTCGACCTGTATTTTGTCGAATTCAAGAAGGGTTACCTGGAAAACCTCGGCGTCAACTGGGCCAAGAGTTTCAACGGTTTCAACATCGGCATCTTCGGCGAAGCCTCGCGCGGCGCCGTCAACCTGCGGCCCTTGCCGCAAGATACCGGCACCGGCGGCAAGTTTGACCTGCCGGACCAGAAACTGCGCGGCGTCGCCGCCAGCGTCAATGCCTCGATTGCGATTCCTTCGGTGATCCAGCTGGCGGTCGACAGCGGCGACGCCTTTGTGCTTGCTTCGCCCAGCATTGCTACCCGCAACGGCGGCCAGGCCAGGTTCGTCGCCGGCGGCGAAGTGCCGATCCCGACGGTCAGCCAGAACGGCACCAACGTTACCTTCAAGCCTTACGGCATCCTGATCGAGATTGCGCCGAAGCTGGATGCTTTCAGCAACATCACCGGGATCCTCAAGGCCGAGGTCAGCAAGATCGATCCGACCGTCAGCGTCGGCGGTATTCCAGGCTTCACCACGCGCCGCACGGAGACCGATTTTTCAGTAAAGACCGGCGACGCCATCATCTTGTCCGGCTTGTACAGCCAGGACGGCAGCACCGATATCCAGAAAGTGCCGGGACTGGGCGATGTGCCGCTGCTGGGCAATCTGTTCAAATCCACCGGCACCAGCCGCAACCAGACCGAGGTGTACCTGGTGGCGATTCCGCATACGCAAGAAGGGGAATCAGGAGAGAGCTCGAATGCTTTACGCAATATAAGCAACCGCATCAACCAAGCGCGCAAGGCGGTGGGCATGCCGGAGGAGGCAGAGCTGCCGAGCCTGCGCAACCTGCAGAAGGAAATTCCGGTGAAGTCGCCGTTCCAGGCAGCGCCGCTGCGGCCTGAGCCGGCATTGCCGCCTGAATACAACAATCATTGATTGGATGGCGGCCGGCTAGAAGCTCAGCTGGTCGCCGACGCGCAGGGACAGCGCGGCAAGAGTGGCAGGATGTAGTTCCAGGGTGTGGCGGGCGGAGCGGTCGGAAGAAAGACTTCTGCGCGCCAGCACCGGGACAATCCTGGTGATGACGAAGTCTTGCGACAGATACACCACGCCGATGGTGAAGTGCATGAAAAAAGTATGGACGGAGTTGCAGTCCTTGAGCAGGTAGGCGCTGTCAGGCGCCAGCGTCCTGGTGAACATCAGGCCGCGGGCGCGGCTGAAAAACGTATCTCCGATGGTGACATTGGCGATGATGATCTGATTATTTTTATATGCGGGAATAATTTTCATGGCAGAGAGCCAAAGTGGATTTGTGTTGATGGTGGTCGCGGACGATTATGACATACTCGACGAAGTTTTCGTCGACAAGGATCGCTTCGTTCTCGGCAAGGCGGAGAGCTGCGACCTGCGCCTCAAAGGCTGGAATGTCAGCAAGCTGCACGCGACTTTCCTGCTGAACGAGGGCAGCGTCTTCATTGAAGACAGCGGCAGCATCTTCGGTACCTGGGTCGACGGCGAGCGCATCAACCGCCTCGGTCCGTTGAGCACCGGCACTGTGATCAAGATCGGCAATTACAGCCTGACCTTGCATACCAACCAGCAGGCGCATGAGACGGGCGCCGGTCGCGAGCGGCAGAACCGGGCCGTCAACCATGCGATCAGCGCCATCGAGCAGGACTACGAAGAAGTACTGGTGGCGGAACGCCCGCTGAAACAGGCAAGCCAGCCGCTTCCTGCCGTCGCGCCGCGCCAGCAGTTTGCCGAGCCGGTCCAGGCGCCGCCGCCACCGCCGCCGCCTCGTGCAGCGCCGGTTGCAGCTGCAGCGGCGCCCGCAGCCCCAGCTCCGGCCCCGCAGCAGCCCGGAGCGCGTCCAGGCGCCGGCGGCAAGCAGGTCGCGAATATCCCGGCGCGCGTGATCGATTTTGAGTTTTCGCGCTGGCGCAAGACCTTGCACGAAGCGGTGTTGCATGAAATCGACTTGCGCCGCATCGACGCCAACAAGATGTCGGAGCACGATCTCAAGGCTAACGTCAAGAGCTTGATCAAGGAGTTGCTGAGCACCACTTTCACCTTGCCGGACAACATAGACACCGAGCTGCTGACCAAGGAAGTGCTGGACGAAGCGGTCGGCCTGGGGCCGCTGGAGCCGATGATCGCCGACGAAAGCGTGACTGAAATCATGGTCAACCGCCACGACGAAATCTGGGTCGAGCGCGGCGGCCGGCTGGAACTATCGAGCGCCACCTTTACCAGCGACCTGGCGGTGCTGGGAGCGATCGAGCGGATTGTCACGCCGCTCGGACGGCGTATCGATGAAAGCTCGCCGATGGTCGATGCGCGTTTGCGCGACGGTTCGCGGGTGAATGCGATCATTTCGCCGCTGTCGCTGCGCGGGCCGACCCTGACCATCCGGAAATTTTCGCGGCGCAAGATGGTGGCTGAAGACTTGATCAAGTACGGTTCGATGACCGAGGACATGCTGAATATCCTGCGCAGTGCGGTCGAGCAGCGTTTGAACATCGTGGTGTCGGGCGGCACCGGTTCCGGTAAAACCACCTTCCTCAACATGATGTCGGCCTTCGTGCCGAACGACGAGCGGATCGTCACCATCGAGGATGCGGCCGAGCTGCAGCTGTCGCAGCCGAACCTGGTGTCGCTGGAAAGCCGCCCGCCCAACGTCGAAGGCAAGGGCCATGTGGCGATCCGCGACCTGGTGCGCAATTCGCTGCGGATGCGGCCAGACCGCATCATCGTCGGCGAGTGCCGCGGCGGCGAAGCGCTGGACATGCTGCAGGCCATGAATACCGGCCATGACGGCTCAATGACCACCTTGCACGCCAACTCTCCGCGCGACGCGCTGGCGCGGATGGAGGTGCTGGTGCTGATGGCCGGCATGAACCTGCCGGTGCGGGCGATCCGCGAACAGATTTCATCGGCGGTGCA
>NZ_JAQGLV010000017.1 GCF_028292705.1 Collimonas fungivorans
CATGACTGGCAGGGCGAAAGCAGCGACAACGATGGCAGCCAGCAATTTATTGATCTTCATTTTGACTTCCTTTCAGTTATTTTAAAAACAAGCAAATTTGGTGCTTTACGAGTGAAATCTACGATCAACCATTTGCCCGGTCACGGAGCACATGGCCTGAAACTCGGTTCCGCACTCTATTAACGCCAGCTTTTGGATTTGGTTGACATGAAGTTACCAACAGTTTTGGGCGGCGGCTGAAAAGCGGTTTTCAGACTGGCACACCAGGAAAATCGGCGCCGATCAGGTCGATCCGGTCCGTGCAAAACCCGTCCACACCCCAGCCCAGGATCTCCCTGGCCCGCGTCGGCGTATTCACCGTGTAGCAGAACAAACCGTAGCCGGCCTGGCTGACTGCCTGCGCCTGCATCGGCGACAGGTATTTGTGGTTGGTATGCAGCGCCACCGCGTCCAGTTCCTGCAACCGTTCTTGCCAATCGTCCTCGATGACATCTGTCAGGAAGCCGCGCGGTATGTCCGGCGCAGCGACTTGCGCGGCGCGCAAGGCGGCAAACGAGAAAGACGATAGCAAAGGCAACGCCGGATCGGCCCAGGCGCCACGCCTGCCAGCCGCGTGAGCCGCCACCTCGGCGCCGAAAAATTCCTCTGTTACCTGGGCCACCACGCGCCCGGTCTCTATCTCAAAGCCTTCGGCCGGCTTGATTTCGACATTCATCCAGATGCCGTTCCGGCGGCAGAATTCGAGCACCTGCTGGTAGGTGCATACCGGCTCGCCGGCAAATTGCGGCCCCAACCAGCTGCCGGCGTCCATGGCGGTCAGTTCCTCCGCGCTGAAATCGGCAACCTTGCCGACGCCGCGCACGGTGCGGCCGAACACGGCGTCATGCATCAGCACTGGCACGCCGTCGCGCGCCAGCATGACATCGAATTCCACTGCATGGAAACCATGCTGCAGACCGGAGCGCATGGCCGCCAGGGTGTTTTCGGGCGCCAGCGTGCCGCCGCCGCGATGCGCGACAACTTTTGGGTAAGGCCACATAACTCTTCTCTTTCAAGCAAATACGTTGGAATAACGATCAGGCAACCGGGTACTGGAAGCTGTATTGCCGATCCTGAACTGCCATCTTAAATGATTCGATTTAATTGGCACACCCCACCCTGCCGATCCTGCCCCGGATTTCATCCGTCGCGCGGCGGACGCCATTCGCGACATCCTGGGCCGGTTTCGTCGCATTTTGCTGTCAGCCGCCAGTCATGGCGTTCAAAATTCAAGCATATCTACACGGGAGAACAACGATGAACGACCACACCTTCAGTTACCAGGATGCGCAAGACCGGGTTGAACGCAAAATCGGCTTTTTCAGGCACCTGGCGATATACCTGATCGTCAACAGCGGCCTGGCGCTGCTGAACTACCTGCACAATCCCGGCCATGCATGGGTATTCTGGCCGGCCCTGGGCTGGGGAATCGGGTTACTATCACACGCCTTGGCGGTATTCCTGCACGCGCCGGGCGCGCAATGGAAGCGGCGCATGATAGAACGCGAACTAGACAAACATAACCACAATCCTCCCGCATGAAGCCGACCACCTCATTGCCGCAAAACGACCAGCCGCTCGCCCAGCGCCTGCTGCGCAGCCTGCTCGTCAACATCGGCATCGACGTCGTCTGCGCCGTGATCGTCACTTATGTGATGCGCATCTACGATGACTTCTGGATCAACCTGCTGTTTTCGCTATGCATCGGCATGCTGGCGTTGCTGTTCATGGAAACCGGCCGTTATCTGTTCCAGCGCAAAGCAGCGCTGCATAAAGTGCATTTTCTGGCATTTACAATAGTGGCTTCCGGCCTGGCCCTATTCCTCGGCATCCGGCTGGCCAGCTGGCTGCTCGGCCTGCCCGTGGATGATTTCTCCATGTACATGAATATCGGCGGCCTCGGCCTGGTGATCCTGACGGTGTCGGTCTGCATCGCCGCCACACTGTTTTTCTGGAATCTCAGCACGCTGGCTGAACTGCGCAACCAGGCCGCCATCGAAAAAGCGCGCTCGGTCGGCATCGAGAAACAGGCATTGCAGGCACAGTTGCAGATGCTGCAGGCGCAGATCGAGCCGCACATGCTGTTCAATACGCTGGCCACCCTGCAAAGCCTGATTGCGCTGGACCCGCCGCGGGCGCAGCAGATGCTGGACCAGCTGATCCATTTCCTGCGCGCTTCGCTGTCCTCGTCGCGCATCGAACAGACCACGCTGGCGCAGGAATTCTCCTTGATGGAGGCCTACCTGGAACTGATGTCGCTGCGCATGGGCAACCGTCTCAGCTTTGACCTGCAGCTGCCTGCAGCTTTACGCGACACCGTGATAGCGCCGATGCTGCTGCAACCGCTGGTGGAAAACGCCATCAAGCATGGCCTGGAACCCAAGATCGAAGGCGGCCGGGTCGAGGTTGTCGCCAGCCGCCAGGGCCAGTTGCTGCTGCTCGACGTCAGCGACAGCGGCCTGGGACTGGCGGCC
>NZ_JAQGLV010000024.1 GCF_028292705.1 Collimonas fungivorans
TGTGGTTCTACACCGGCCTCGGCGTCAATCCGCTGCTGCTGGCCGACCTCAGCAACAACGATGCGATGGCGCTGATCCTGTTCATGCTGGCGCTGCCGATCTTCACTTTCCTGCTGTCGCCGCTGTCCTCGATCAGCTCGCGCAAGCACGAATTCGAAGCCGATGCCTTTGCCGCCAAATACACCGACGCCAACGACCTGGTGGCGGCGCTGGTCAAGCTGTATGAAGACAATGCCTCGACCCTGACGCCGGATCCGCTGCACTCGGCCTTTTACGATTCGCATCCGCCGGCTTCTGTGCGCATCAACAAGTTGGCCAACAAGCTATCGGCCGCCCATGGCTGAGCACAATAAGCAGGACCGCAAGCAGCACAGCAACCAAGCCGGCAGCGGCCTGGTGATCGCCGCCCACGGCCGGCACTACCTGGTGCAAGGAACCATAGAAGGCAAATCGCTGAAACTGCAATGCGTCACCCGCGGCAAGAAAAGCGATGTCGCTGTCGGCGACCGCGTGCAGCTGAAGCTGACCTCGCCTAACCAGGGCGTGATCGAAGCCATCGATGAGCGCCGCAGCCTGCTGTATCGCTCCGACCAGTACAAATCCAAGCTGCTGGCCGCCAATGTCACCCAGCTGTTCATCGTGGTGGCGACCGAGCCCGGTTTTGCCGACGACCTGATTTCACGCGCGCTGGTGGCGGCGGAAGCCGCCGGCGTCACCGCCCACATCGTGCTGAACAAGACCGATATCGTCGAGGCGCTGGAGAAAACCCGGCAACGGCTGCAAATGTATGCGGCCCTTGGTTATCCGGTGCATGAAGTATCGGCGCGCGCTTTCCCGGAGCAAACCTGCGCCATACTGGCGCCGCTGCTGGCGGGCCAGTCGACCATCCTGATCGGCCAGTCCGGCATGGGCAAGTCGTCGCTGATCAACCTGATCGTGCCGGACGCCGACATCGCCGTGCGCGAGATTTCCGCCGCCCTCGACACCGGCAAGCACACCACAACCTTCACCCGCCTGTATGAAATGGATGCGGCCGATACCAGCCTGGACGGCCATCCGGCCAACATCATCGATTCGCCGGGCTTCCAGGAATTCGGCCTGTACCAGCTGAGCGAAGGCATGCTGGAGCGCGCTTTCGTCGAATTCTCGCCCTACCTCGGCAAATGCAAGTTTTACAATTGCCACCACCTGACCGAACCGAGCTGCGCCGTGCTGGAAGCCGTCAAGGAAAACAAGATAGCGCCCATGCGCCACCAGCTGTACGTGCAGTTGCTGCATGAATCGTCGCAAAAGCTGTATTGATTGTCAAAAATACCATCTTTTGATGGGTATCTTTTCTACTGAAATCCCTTATAATTGAAGCACTTATTTCATTTCTAAGCCAATCTCGGGCACTCTGTTCAGGTACGCTGGATACGCGTGGACGGCACTACAGTAGTTGTTTTAAAAATGGAATTCCAACTATCGGCGGCAGTCGCCACAGCGGCCGCCGTTTTCATTTATGGCAATCAAACATTACCTGCAGTTTTCTGATTTTTCGCTGGACGAATACGAGTACGTGATTGAACGTAGCCGTCTCATCAAACGCAAATTCAAGAATTACGAACCGCACTACACGCTGCTCGACCGCACGCTGGTGATGGTGTTCGAGAAAAACTCGACCCGCACCCGCCTCTCGTTTGAAGCCGGCATGCACCAGCTGGGCGGCGCCGCCATCTACCTCAACACGCGCGACAGTCAATTGGGCCGCGGCGAACCGGTGGAAGATGCGGCGCAGGTAATGTCGCGCATGTGCGACGTCATCATGATCCGTACTTTCGGCCAGGACATCATCGAGCGCTTCGCCACCCATTCGCGGGTGCCGGTGATCAACGGCCTGACCAACGAGCAGCATCCCTGCCAGGTGCTGGCCGATGTCTTCACCTACATCGAACACCGCGGTTCCATCGCCGGCAAGAAAGTGGCCTGGATCGGCGACGCCAACAACATGCTGTATTCCTGGCTGCAAGCGGCCCAGGTATTCGGTTTCCACGTCAATGTCTCTACCCCCAAGGGCTACGATATCGACCCGAGCCAGGTAGCCGCAGATAACCAACGCTACACCTTCTTCGCCAACCCGTCCGACGCCTGCGAAGGGGTCGACCTGGTCACCACCGACGTCTGGACCAGCATGGGTTATGAAGACGAAAACGCAGCGCGCCTGAAAGCCTTCGACGGCTGGATCGTCGACCAGGCCAAGATGCAGCGCGCCCAGCCGGACGCCTTGTTCATGCACTGCCTGCCGGCGCATCGCGGCGAGGAAGTTGCGGCCGAAGTGATCGACGGCCCGCAATCGGTGGTCTGGGACGAAGCCGAAAATCGTTTGCATGTGCAAAAGGCTTTGCTGGAATATCTGGTGCTCGGAAAAGTCGATTAATAGTACAGAAAGTACAAAACAGCCGCTTCTTGTACGCTTGTAAAAACAGTACAACCCCAGTCACAACAACTCACACGAAATATCATGTCCAATATCCTGCAATCCGTTCCAGTTAACGAAAAAGTCGGCATCGCCTTTTCAGGCGGCCTCGATACCAGCGCCGCGCTGCACTGGATGCGCCAGAAAGGCGCCATTCCGTACGCCTATACCGCCAACCTGGGCCAGCCCGACGAGCCGGACTACGACGCCATCCCTAAAAAAGCCAAGGCCTACGGCGCTGAACTGGCGCGCCTGGTCGATTGCCGCGAACAGCTGGTGGCGGAAGGCATCGCGGCATTGCAAAGCGGCGCTTTCCACATCTCTACCGCAGGCGTCACCTATTTCAACACCACCCCGCTCGGACGCGCTGTCACCGGCACCATGCTGGTGGCTGCGATGCGCGAAGACAAGGTCGATATCTGGGGCGACGGAAGCACCTTCAAGGGCAACGATATCGAGCGTTTCTACCGCTACGGCCTGCTGGTCAATCCCAAGCTGCGCATCTACAAACCCTGGCTCGACGACACGTTCATCGACGAACTGGGCGGCCGCAAGGAAATGTCGGAATTCATGATCAAGTCGGGTTTCGATTACAAGATGTCGGTGGAAAAAGCCTACTCGACCGATTCCAACATGCTCGGCGCCACGCACGAAGCGAAAGACCTGGAATACCTGAACTCCGGCATGCAGATTGTCGAACCGATCATGGGCGTCGCCTTCTGGCGCGACGATGTCGAAGTCAAGCGCGAAACGGTCACCGTGCGCTTTGAAGAAGGCCGTCCGGTCGCCCTGAACGGCGTCGCGTTTGCCAGCCAGGTCGAGCTGATGATGGAAGCCAACCGCATCGGCGGACGCCACGGCCTCGGCATGAGCGACCAGATCGAAAACCGCATCATCGAAGCCAAGAGCCGCGGCATCTATGAAGCGCCGGGCCTGGCCCTGCTGTTCATCGCCTACGAGCGGCTGGTCACCGGTATCCATAACGAAGACACCATCGAGCAATACCGCGAAAGCGGCCGCCGCCTGGGCCGCCTGCTGTATCAAGGCCGCTGGTTCGATTCGCAGGCGATCATGCTGCGCGAGTCGGCGCAACGCTGGGTAGCGCGCGCCATCACCGGCGAAGTGACGATCGAACTGCGCCGCGGCAACGATTATTCGATCCTCAACACCGAGTCGGCCAACCTGACCTATCATCCGGAACGCCTGACCATGGAAAAAGGCGCAGGCGCCTTCTCGCCGCAAGACCGTATCGGCCAGCTAACCATGCGCAACCTCGATATCAGCGATACCCGCCAGAAGCTGGCGATCTATCAAAGCACCGGCCTGCTGGCATCGAGCAACGCCGTATCGCTGCCGCTGCTCGACAAAGACGCAGACTAAGCCCACGCCAACCAAAAAGAACCCAACATGACTACTCAGTTCGACAATGTCACGGTCCTCAAGCAAGGCAATGTCTATTTCGACGGCAAATGCGTTTCCCATACCGTGGTTTTCGCCGATGGCAGCAGGAAGACGCTGGGCGTGATCCTGCCCTCGTCGCTGACTTTCAGCACCGGCGTCGCCGAAATCATGGATATCACCAGCGGCAGCTGCCGTGTGCGCCAGAAAGACCAGGCCTGGACTACCTACGGCGGCGGCGAGAGTTTTGAGATACCGGCCAATTCGAGTTTTGATATCGAAACGCTGGAAACCGTGAACTACGTCTGCCATTACGCCTAAGCCGGATAAAAAAATGGACAAAAAAAACCCGCGATGCTGTTGCATGGCGGGTTAAATCCATTACCTTAGGGAGTGTTGGATATGAGGCATAACAGAGATTAATTCCGTTATGTGACCTAATAATGACACATTAGGATACAAATTGCTTGCGCCTCAAATAAAAATAGGTTCCGGCTCCAGTCCCACCCCAAATCTCGCCATGACATCGGCTTGCACCGCCTGCGCCAGGCGCACCACATCCTGGCCGCTGGCGCCGCCGCGGTTGACCAGCACCAGCGCCTGTTTTTCATAGACGCCGGCTGCGCCCAGGCTCTTCCCCTTCCAGCCGCACTGATCGATCAGCCAGCCCGCAGCGAGCTTGAAACTGCCGTCCGCTTGTTGATAATTCACCAATTGCGGATGTTGCGCCAGCAAGGCTGCGCGTTGCGCCGCCGTTACAATAGGATTCTTGAAAAAACTGCCGGCATTGCCGATCAGCGCCGGATCCGGCAATTTGCGGGTGCGGATGGCGATCACCGCATCGCTGATATCGCGCGCGCTCGGCTGCGCCAGCTTACGCGCGTCCAGCTCCTGCGCCACATCGGCATAGCGCAGGTCGGGCTGCCAACGCTTGGGCAAGGCAAAAGTAACGTCCAACACCACCGCCCGGTCGCGCAGGCTGTGCTTGAACACGCTGTCGCGATAGGCAAAGGCGCAGGCGCTGCGGTCCAGAGACAGGATTTCACCGCTCTCCATATCGATGGCGGTCAACCCATGGAAGCGCTGTTGCAGCTCGATACCGTAAGCGCCGATATTCTGGATAGGTGCAGCGCCGACGCTGCCGGGGATCAGGGACAGGTTTTCCAGCCCGGCCAGCCCCTGTTCCAAGGTCCACAGCACCAGCTCATGCCAATTCTCGCCGGCGGCGGCGCGCACATAAATGGCGTCGTCGTCTTCGCCGATGATTTCCCGTCCGCGATTACACATATGCAACACCAGCCCCGGGAAATCCTGGGTCAGCACCAGGTTGCTGCCGCCGCCCAGCACCAGGCGCGGCAAGCGCGACGTATCGGCGTCCGACCTGAGTGTCTGCAGGATAGCCAGCGAGGTAACCGGCAGATAGGCATGCGCGCTGGCGTCGATACCGAAGGTATTGTGCCGGCGCAGCGAAAAATCGAATTGGAGCGGAAGCTGGGAGATAGTCATAGCACCGGGATTATAAGCGCAAGTAACTGCGGCAAGTAACTACGGCCAGCAGGCCGCCGGACGCCAGGAGACAGGCAGGCCAGCAAGAAAATAGCGCGGCAAGACCGACACCTCGGGTTTCTTGTCCGCTAAAATGCGCATAGCTCGACGGCCGCACACCACCGCGGCCGGCTTTGTTTGAACATACAGAAGGAATATCACCATGCC
>NZ_JAQGLV010000061.1 GCF_028292705.1 Collimonas fungivorans
AGGGCGCCATCAAGCTCGACCTTGGCGGCGGCAAGGCGCGTTTCGCGCTCGACCTGGAAGCGCTGCCGGCGTCGATCGCCAAGCTGGTGTTCGTCGCGGCAATCGACGGCAACGGCACCATGCGCGCAATCGGCCCGAGCACCATGACGCTCGGCGACGCGGTGAAGTTTGCGTGGTCGGGCGCCGATTTCGTGAATGAAAAAGCCGTCATCGTCGGCGAAATCTACCGCAAGGATGGCGTCTGGCGCTTCGGCGCCGTGGGCCAGGGATTCAATGGCGGGCTGTCGGCGCTGCTGGCGTATTTCGGTGGCGCCGAAGTCGTGCCCGCTGCCGCGCCGGTACCAACCCCGTTGCCGAAGGCGGTTTCGCTGTCCAAGGTCACGCTCGAAAAGCGCGGCGACAAGGTGTCGCTCGACAAACGCGGTGGCAAGGGCTTCGGCCGCATCCACGTCAACCTGAACTGGAACCAGCAGGGTTCGGCGCCGGCGCCGGCCAAGACCGGCTTCCTGGCCAGGCTCAGCGCGGCTGGCGCCGGCTCCGGCGCCGGCATCGACCTGGACCTCGGTTGCATGTACGAGATGGCCGATGGCAATGCCGGTTTGGTCCAGGCGCTCGGCAACGCGTTTGGCGACGACGAGCGGCGTCCGTACATCCGGCTCGAAGGGGACGACCGCACCGGCCAGTCCAAGGACGGTGAAAACCTGACCATCAATGGCGACCACTTCGGCGAGATCAAGCGCGCGCTGATCTTCGCCTTCATCTACCGCGGCGCGCCGAACTGGGCCGCGACCGACGGCGTCGTCACCATCAACGCGCCGGATCAGGCGCCGATCGAGGTGCGGCTGGACCAGGGCGGCAACCAGATGATGTGCGCGATCGCGATGATCGAGAATGTCGGCGGCAGCCTGCATGTGACCAAGCTGGCCGAGTACTTCGCCCAGGAGGGCAAGACCAGCGCGCACGAGCTGATGGACCGGCGCTTCGGTTTCGGCCTCAGGTGGAAGACTGGCACCAAAGACTGACCCCGCGAGCTCCGCTCGTGTTTGTCGTTGTCGCAGCAACCGTAATTAACGCCCTCGCAGATACGAGCTAATTTTCAATATCGACACGAGGCCGCGCCGAGGGTGTTGCGAAGTCAACGCGTACATAACCAAGCGGGGTCTTGACACCTAGACCCTCAATATTTGCAGCCTTATTCTCCCGCAGTGCTCCTTCACCCGTCTTGACCATCGAGTCGTTACCCGTCGCAAGGCCTTCCGCAATTACGATTACAGCCACTCCATCCGGTGTCCCAAATGTGAGCGGCTTCCATGCCAGGACATCGCGCGTCAATGTCGAGGCGGCGTACGAATGTCGGCACTAGGCCCAGGCGCGCGCTGCCCCCGGTGTGCTGACCATGTTCTATTTGTAAAACCTGCGCGCGAACATCACCATTAAAAAAATCGCGGTTGTCATAGCGAAAGACGGAATCCAAAACATCCAGAACTCAAACTGCGCTTCTGCCTGCGAAACATCCGACGACAACGCTGGCCGAACAATAGCGTACATGACTCTCCTGATGGTGTCTGTCTGCACCTTAACCCACCAATCGCCATGAGCACTCCAAAAAATCGCCAGCAACCAAGAGATCGCAGCTAAAAGGAAGAAAACACAGGCCACCTTAAGTGCAATCGCCAAGTAAGGTAGGGCGCTTCTGTAATTAGCAGCATTATTCATTCGCATGGCCGTCCAAGAAATTGTTCATTTGGCATAAACGTGCATGTAAGCACCTTCACCACTGTAATTCTGCCGCAACATTTCATTCAGCTTGTTGAACGTCGTCCGCAGCCTTCTTCATTTCGGCCAATCTCTCATCGCCAGATCGTTGTGCCGTCTCCGCTTTCTCGCCCTTCGAGAAAAATCCTTCTAGCGCGCGTGAACATCTTCGTAAAGGGCGAAGTACCGGCCGCTATCGCTGCGGTTACGTGCGCGCCCAGTTTGATACTTCCTCGACCTGACGTCCTGACCATAGTCGGGTGAACGTAATGAAAGCGACGCCTGGTCCCCGCTTCCATCGTTACAGTAAGACCAGTGGATCACCCTGCCGTTGGCGCGGCACCCGCGCCTGGTCCGGCGACCTGGTACCAGTCGATCTTACGGGTAACGACCATCATCGCTGCCAGCACGGCGAACAGCAGGATGCTTCCGAGGACCAGCGCGTTATTCTCTGAAATGAGCAATCCGTACAGCGCGCAATACAGCAGGCCGAGCGCGCCGCCGAAGCCCAGTCCGCGCCGCCAGTCGTGCAGCACATAGCTCAGGTAAAAACCGATCAGGCCGGTACAGGCGATGCTAGCGACGATGTAGGCGAGCGCGAAGTGGATGTGTTCCGACAGGCTCACCAGCAACAGGAAGAACAGCGCCAGCGCCAAGCCGACCAGCAGGTACTGAATCGGGTGGATCGGCAGGCGCCTGATCATTTCAAACACGAAGAAGGCGACGAAAGTCAGCGCCACGAACAGCAGGCCGTACTTGGTGGCGCGATCGGCCAGCGAGTACACATTGACCGGTTCGATAAACGCGACGCTGAGCTTGTCGATGGCGCCGGAGCTGCTGCGGCCATCCGCATTTGGCGCCCGTTCGGCGCGCTGAAACTGCTGCTGGGAATCGCTGGCGAGCGATGAAACGGTCCACGCGGCACTGAAGC
>NZ_JAQGLV010000108.1 GCF_028292705.1 Collimonas fungivorans
ACCGAGCCGGTATCCAGGTGGTCGCGGCCGATCACGATCGGCGCTTTCAATTCACCGGTGCGCACCATTTCGTTGAACGCGAGGCCGGCGATATGGCGTTCGCCCAGGCCCAGCCAGCAGATCCGCGCCGGCAAGCCCTGGAAAGAAATGCGTTCGCGCGCCATGTCGAGCCAGCGGTGCACATGTTTGTTTTGCGGGAACAGTTCCTTGATCTTGGCGTCGGTCTTGTAGATATCCTCGGGATCGCCCGACAAGGCGACCCAGCGGAACGGCCCCTTGCCTTCGCAGAACAGCGGCCGGATATAGGCCGGCACGAAACCGGGGAAATCGAAGGCGTTCTTGACGCCCTGGTCGAATGCGACCTGGCGGATGTTGTTGCCGTAGTCGACGGTCTTGATGCCCATCGCATGGAAATCCAGCATCGCTTGCACGTGCTGCGCGCAGGATTGCGCCGCATCGGCAGTCAGCCGCGCCTGTTGCGACGGATCGTTCTGCGCCGCTACCCATTGCTCGACGCTCCAGCCGAGCGGCAGATAGCCGTTGATCAGATCATGCGCCGAGGTCTGGTCGGTCACCAGGTCCGGCTTGATGCCGCCGGCCTTGGCGCGCTTGACCAGCTCCGGCAGCACTTCCGCGGCGTTGCCGAGCAGGCCGATGGAAATCGCTTCCTTGCGTTCGGTATGGTATTTGATCAGCTCCAGCGCATCGTCCAGGTTCTTCGCCTGCTTGTCGAGATAGCGCGTGCGCAGACGGAAATCGATGCTGGACTGCTTGCACTCGATAGTCAGCGAGGCAGCGCCGGCCAGGGTTGCCGCCAGCGGCTGCGCGCCGCCCATGCCGCCCAGGCCGGCGGTCAGGATCCAGCGTCCGGCCAGGTTGCCGCCGAAATGCTGGCGCCCTGCTTCGGCAAAGGTTTCAAACGTGCCTTGCACGATGCCCTGGCTGCCGATGTAGATCCAGCTGCCGGCGGTCATCTGGCCGTACATGAACAGGCCTTTGCGGTCGAGTTCGTTGAAATGTTCCCAGTTGGCCCATTTCGGCACCAGGTTGGAGTTGGCCAGCAGCACCCGCGGCGCATCGGCGTGGGTCTGGAACACGCCGACCGGCTTGCCGGACTGGATCAGCAGGGTCTGGTCGTCGTCCAGGTTGGTGAGCGCCTCGACGATCTTGTCGAAGCAGGCCCAGTCGCGCGCAGCGCGGCCGATGCCGCCGTAGACCACCAGGTCGTTCGGCCGCTCCGCCACTTCCGGATCGAGATTGTTCATCAACATGCGCAGCGGCGCTTCGGTCAGCCAGCTCTTGGCGGTCAAGGTGGTGCCGCGCGGGGCACGGATGGTGCGGCTGGGGTCGCGCCGCGGATCTGTATTGGTGCTCATGTTGGCTGATCTCCTTAAAAGTGGCTGCAGACCGATCTTTATCATTAAGATCGCTGGAAAACAAAACATCAAGTTGTATAGTCCAGTAAAATATAATGCCTATACAACTTAGTCAACCGAATTTACGCAAGCCAGTAAAAATTTATGTTGACTTCAAGGCCACTTGAACTTGCATACTTGGCAAAGAACTCATTTCCCCCATATCCGTGAGATGCGTTCTTGCCAGACGAGGCGCTGGCAAGGCGTGCGACGCGTCCGATAGCGGGGCTATCGGCAAGGAGCACAACGCGGCCAGCGCCTCGTCTGGCAAGAACCCTTCGGGAACGGGCTATTTGGGCGTATTGCCGCGATGCGCCGCTTGCCAAGGGAACCTACCCTTGGCTGCACGACGCGCCTTGCACTACCTCCCAAATAGCCGCGTTCGCACTCACGGATATGGGGGAAATGAGTTCTGTAGCAACTGATGTAGTATCCGTGATGAATTTCTTGAGTAGGAGCCTGCACATGCATGGCGCAACAAACAACAAAGCAGTCCCGGCATTTCAACAGGTCAAGGACCATGTCTTGCAGCAAATCCGCAGCGGCGACTGGAAACCAGGCGACCTGATTCCCTCGGAACGCGAACTGATGCTGCAATTCAGCCTGTCGCGCATGACCGTCAACCGCGCCCTGCGCGAGCTCACCGACAACCAGTTGCTGGTGCGGATCCAGGGTTCGGGCACTTACGTCGCGCCCGGCAAATACCAGTCTACCCTGGTCGAGATACACAGTATCGACGATGAACTGGTGGCGCGCGGCCACCGCTACCGCAGCCAGGTGCTGACGCTGGAAGCCAGCAATGCGCCAGTCGCACTGAAGGCGCTGGAGCTGGAAAGCGGCCCGGCCTTCCATTCCGTGATCGTGCATTTCGCCGACGACATCCCGATCCAGCTGGAAGACCGCTATACCAATCCGCAGCTGTTTCCCGACTACCTGCAGCAGGATTTCCACCGGATCACGCCGAATCACTACATGGTGCAGATTGCGCCGCTCGACAAAGCCGAATACAGCATCGAATCCAAGATGCCGGACGCCGCAGTGCGCAAGCTGCTGCAGATGGAAGCCGGCGAACCGTGCCTGCTGCTGTCGCGCCGCACCTGGGTGCGGCAGGCGGTGGCGACTTCAGTCACCTTGTGGCATCCCGGCTCAAGATATCAGTTCACCGGCGGATTCTGATCCGCGCGGACAGACTACGGCGGCCGAGCGGCCGCAGTAAAATTTCAATCAGAACGCAGCAAACGGGACATATCGATTCATGTCAGTCACCCCTACTTCGCCCGACGCACCCTCCGCCAGCTGGGCGGACCTGCTGTCGGGGCGCAACGCCCTACGCTCCATCACGCTGGCCGGCGGCATCGGCATGCACGCCACCAATGTCTATATTGTCACCACCATCCTGCCGTCGGTAGTCAAGGACATCGGCGGCCTGGAATATTATGCCTGGGCCACCTCGCTGTTTGTGGTGGCTTCCATCATCGCCGCCGGCCTGGCTTCGCGGCTGGTCGAATGGATCGGCTACCGTCCCGCCTGCCTGCTGGCGCTGCTGGTGTTTTCACTGGGTTCGGCCGGCTGCGCGCTGGCGCCGCACATGGTGTGGCTGCTGCTGGCGCGCACCGTGCAGGGGTTCGGCGGCGGCGTGCTGGTGGCGCTATCCTACGCCATGATCCGGGTGGTGTTTGCGCCGCCGCTGTGGTCGCGCGCGATGGCCCTGATGTCGGGCATGTGGGGAATTTCCACACTGTCCGGCCCGGCCATCGGCGGCATGTTTGCGCAGGCCGGCAGCTGGCGCGGCGCGTTCTGGTCGCTGTTGCCGGCAGCCGTCATACTTGCGCTGCTGGTGCAGTTCACGCTGAAGGTTCCGGCTGAAACGCGTTCGGAAGAAAAAGCCAACAGCATTCCCATCACAAAAATCCTGCTGCTGGCGGCGGCGGTGCTGTCGGTGTCGGCGGCCAGCCTGTTCAGCAGCGCCATCCTCAATATCGGCGGCATCCTGCTCGGCATCGCCCTGGTCGGCCTGATCGCCTGGCTGGAACAGCGCGGCGGCACGCGCTTGCTGCCGAGCGGCGCGTTTTCCCTGCGCAGCCGCATCGGCGCCCTGTACGCCACCATGATCTTGATGATCCTGGGACTGACCACCGAAATCTACGTGCCGTATTTCCTGCAGGTGATCCAGGGCCACTCGCCGCTGCTGGCCGGCTACCTGACCGGCATCATGTCCTGCGGCTGGACTTTGGCGGCGCTGCTGTTTTCCAGTTATGGCGGGACCCGCGCGAAATTTGTCATGAAAGCCGGGCCGCTGGTGGTGATCGCGGCATTGCTGGCGCTGTCGTTCATGCTGCCGTCGGCCGCGGCGCTGAACGACTACGGCCTGCTGCCCTTGTGCATCGCGCTGATACTGGTCGGTTTCGGCATAGGCATGGGCATGCCGCACCTGATGGCCAAGATATTGAGCAGCGCGCCCCCGGATGAAGGCAATCTCGCCGCCTATTCGCTCACCACCGTGCAATTGTTCGCCACCGCCATCGGCGCCGCCCTGGCCGGCATGGTGACCTCGCTGGCCGGGCTGGCCGACCCGGGCGGTTTGCCCGGCGCCGCAAATGCGGCACAATGGCTATTCATCTGTTTCGCGCTAGCGCCGCTGCTGGCTTTCTTTACGGTGCGCCAAGCCTTGCGCCTGAACGCTCCGGCCGTCGGCACAGTCCGCGGTGAACAACTACAGGAACCCCTGTCATGAGCAGCTCGCCTCCCAAAACGCCGGTTTCCCAGCTCAAGGCCAGTACCGAAGCCGTCACCAGCGTGCATTACTGGACCGACAAGCTGCTGTCGTTCCGCACCACGCGGCCGGCCGGCTACCAGTTCACGCCGGGCCAGTTTGCCCGGCTCGGAGTAACGGCCGGTGAGGAAACCCTGTGGCGCGCCTATTCGGTCACCTCGGCGGCCGGCGAAGATGAACTGGAATATTTCCTGGTGCAGGTTCCGGGAGGCTTGTTCACTGAACAGTTGAAAGACCTGAAGCCGGGTTACCCGATCCTGGTGGAAAAATTCAGCTACGGCTTCATGACCGTGGATAGGTTTGTAGATGGCGAAGATCTGTGGATGCTGGCCACCGGCACCGGTCTCGGCCCGTTCATCTCGATCCTGCAGGATCCGTCGGTATGGAAAAAATTCCGCAACCTGGTCCTGGTCCATTGCGTCAGGAACAGCGAGGAGCTGGCCTACCAGGAACTGCTGTCCGCCCTGCCGCTGCGGCCGGAACTGGCAGCCGGCGGCGCCAGGCTGCAACTGATACGTTCCACCACACGCGATCAGCAGGCGGCCGCTCCCGGCAACCTGCAAGGCCGGATCACCACCCTGCTGAGCAGCGGCGAACTGGAAGCGGCAGCCGGCCTGGATATCACGGTGGAAAAATCGCGCATCATGATGTGCGGCAATCCGGAAATGATCACGGCGACCCGCGACATCCTCTACCAGCGCGGCTTGCGTCCTTGCCGGCGCGCGGTGCCTGGACAGTTCGTGACGGAAGACTACTGGTGACCTAGACCTCCAGCCATTTCTGCCGTATCTCCGGATTGGCGTGCAATTCGTCCGGCGTACCGGCAAACGCGATCTGGCCGTGTCCCATCACCAGCACACGGTCGGAGATGTCCAGCGCGATGCCGAGTTTCTGCTCCACCAGCAATACACCCAGTCCCTGCGCCCGCAACGCCAGCAAATGCCGGGCCACCGATTGCACCATATGCGGCGCCAAACCTTCGGTCGGTTCATCCACCATGATCAGCCGCGGTTTACCCATCAGGCTGCGGCACAGGCTGAGCATCTGCTGTTCGCCGCCGGACAGCAAACCGGCAGCCACATGCTTGCGCGCCGCCAACTGCGGCATCAGCTGCCACATCTCCTCGATCGCCACCCGCTCGCGCTGCTGGCCCAGGAGCAGGTTCTGCTGCACCGTCAGCGTCGGAAACACGGCCCGCTCTTCCGGCACGTAAGCCACGCCATGCCGGGCAATCTGGAAGGTTTTCAAACCGTTCAGTTCGACGCCATTGAAACGCACCGAACCGCGGCTGCGCAACATACCCATGAGCGCTTTCAGGGTCGAGGAACGGCCGGCGCCGTTGCGTCCCAGCAGGCTGACGATCTGGCCCGCTCCGACATCAAGATCGACGCCGTGCAAGACATGGCTTTGGCCGTAGAAAGCGTGCAAGCCGCGCACTTCGAGCAAGGCCGTCATGCCGCAGGCTCCGCATCGACACTGCCGAGATAAGCTGCCTGCACCGCGCGATTGCCGCGGATTGCCTCTGGCGTGTCGCACGCGATAATCCGGCCCTCGACCAGCACCGCGATCCGGTCCACCAGCCCGAACACCACTTCCATGTCGTGCTCGATCATCAGCAAGGTCTTGCCGGCGCTGACGCTGCGGATCAGCTCGGTGGCAGCCGCCGATTCGTCCCGGCTCATGCCGGCGGTCGGTTCGTCCAGCAGGATCAGGTCGGCATCGCCGGCGATCGTGATGCCGATTTCCAGTGCGCGCTGGGCGGCATAACTGAGGTCGCCGCCAAGGGTATCATGCTGCGCATGCAAACCGCACGACAGCAATACTTCTTCGGTACGCTGGCTGAAAGCATGCAGGGTCGACAGGCGGCGCCAGAACACATTGCGGTAGCCATGCGACGACATTACTGCGGCGCGCAGGTTTTCCCGGACACTCAGCTGCGGGAATATATTGGTGATCTGGAAGCTGCGCGCCAGGCCGAGACGATTCACCTGGAACGGACTGAGGCCGCTGATATCGCTGCCATGCAGCAGGATCTCGCCGCTGCTGGCGGCAGTACGGCCCGAGATCAGGTTGAACAGGGTTGATTTTCCGGCGCCGTTGGGACCGATCAACGCCAGCCTTTCACCTTGTTTCACTTGCAGGTCTGCACCGCGGATAATCGGCGTGTCTCCAAACTGCTTGTGCAGCTTGCGCAGTTCCAGGATAACCAGGTCAGTTGCGCTCATAGGCCCGCTGCCCGCCGGTACAGCATTTCAATCAAGAATACGGACCCGCCCGCCAGCAGCAACAGGCCGATCGCACGCAGCAGAAATGGTAACGTCAGCCGTCGAACAGAGGTCAGCCGCACCAGAACGCCGGCGATGCCGCCGGGCGCAAACATCACCACGATCACAAACAGCAGGCCAAGATACAGCTGCCAGCCTCGCGTATAGGTCGAAAGCAAGGCAGAAAACAGCACGCCGACCAAAGCTCCTATCACCGGCCCGAAGAAATAGCCGGTGCCGCCGATAAAGGTAAACAGCAGGATTTGCGCTGAACGCAGCAAACCCAGGTTTTCAGCGCTGGCGATTTCGAAATTGATGGCGGTCAGCGCGCCGCCGACGCCGGCGAATAACGCCGACAGCATGAACATCAGGTAACGCACGCGGCGCGGATCATAGCCGATGAAAGCCGCCCGCTCCGGGTTGTCGCGCACGGCGTTGGCGATGCGGCCCAGCGGCGTACGGGTCAACGCGTACATGGCGGCGGCGCAGACGAACAGCCAGCAGGCGATCAGGTAATACACCTGCAGCTGCGAAGCAAAGTCGATGCCGAACAGCGGCGCGCCAAGCACGCGGTCGGTGCTGATCCCGCTCTCGCCGCCGAACCATCCCGGCAGCATCAAGGCGCCGGCCGCCACCAGTTCGACCAGCGCCAGGCTGATCATGGACAAGGCGGTACCCGATTTGCGGGTAGTGATAAAACCGAACACGGCGCCGCACAACAAACCGGCGCAACCGCCGACCAGCGGCATCAGCGCCAGCGCGGCAGGACTGCCGCCGGCCCACCGGTTCATCACGTGCACAGCCGCAAACGCGGCCAGGCCGGCGTACACGGCGTGGCCGAAAGACAGCATGCCGGTCTGCCCGAGCAGCATGTTGAAAGAAAGCGCCAGGATCA
Organism: Collimonas fungivorans; assembly: GCF_028292705.1. GTDB lineage: Bacteria > Pseudomonadota > Gammaproteobacteria > Burkholderiales > Burkholderiaceae_D > Collimonas > Collimonas fungivorans_B. The sequence continues at coordinate 7,348 of NZ_JAQGLV010000108.1, forward strand.
TCATGCTGCCGCATTGCGACAGCAGCGATAGCGCCGCGCTTTGCGGAAACACCCAGGGCGCCGCCAGCAACACCAGCGCAAACGCCAGCCAGAACCACTTTTGCGTCAAGCGTTTGTCCATCAGTCGCGCACCCCGGACAAGCCGCGCGGACGCAGCAGCATGACCAGCACCAGCAGCAGGTACGGCAGCACCGGCGCCAGCTGCGCCAGCGTCAATTGCAGCAGCGGATAGGCCGCTGCCTCAGGATCGACGGCTACGCCCCAATGCGCCAGGCCGCTGGCCAGGGATACATCCAGCGCCACCGCATAAGTCTGCAGGATCGCGATCAGCAGCGAAGCCAGGAACGCCCCGCGCAGCGAACCCAGGCCGCCGACCACCACCACCACGAAGATGATGCTGCCGACCCCGGCCGCCATGCCCGGTTCGGTGACAAAGGCATTGCCGCCCACCACTCCCGCCAATCCGGCCAGGCCGCAACCGGCCGTAAACACCAGGGTGAAAATGCGCGGCACGTTGTGGCCGAGCGCTTCAACCATCTGCGGATGGGTCAGCGCCGCCTGGATCAGCAAACCTGTGCGCGACCGCTTCAGCAGCCAGCCTGCGGCCAGCAGGACCAGCAACGCCAGCAGCATCATGAAGCCGCGATAGATGGGGAATGTGGTCGAATAAAAGGTAAACAGCGGCCCGTCGAGCTGCGCCGGAATCGCATACGGCAGCGCCGATTTGCCCCAGGCCAGTTGCACCAGTTCGACGATCACGTAGGAAAGGCCAAAAGTGAACAGCAGCTCCGCCACCTGCCCGTGGCGCCGCACATGGCGCAGTCCGAAGCGCTCGACCAGGGCTCCCAGCAGGCCGGCCAGCAGCGGCGCCAGCAGCAGCGCCGGCCAGAAGCCGAGCTTGATGCTGATCGCATAGGCGAAATAGGCGCCCAGCATGTAAAAACTCGCATGCGCAAAATTCAGCACGCCGAGCATGCTGAAGATCAGCGTCAGTCCCGACGACAACAGGAACAGCAGCAAGCCGTAACTGAGGCCGTTCAGCAAAGTGATGAGGGTAAATTCCATT
>NZ_JAQGLV010000124.1 GCF_028292705.1 Collimonas fungivorans
GATTACGCGCGCGCCATGAGCATGCTGGCGGACCCGAGGCCGTTCGGCTGGCTGAAGATGGCGCGCCTGGCGCTGCGCACCATGTCGCGTTCGCGCCGCACCTGGCGCCAGGAACATGCAATGGCCAGGCAGCCGATGGCGGACAGCGAAGAAAAAATTACCTCCTGAAACCGTTCATACCCGGCTTGCCTCTATCTTGCCGAGCAGCCATTGCAGGCCGGCCAGGTGCTGCTGGTCATGGCTGCACAGATAGTGCGCCAGGCTGCGCAGCGTCAGCGGGCCGTATCCCTCGAATTCGGCGCTGCGCCTGAACTGTTCCTGGTCCAGTCCTGACAGCAGTTCGACGGTCTGGGCGCGCGCCGCGCGGAACGACATGAAAACTTCAGCCGGATCGGCGGCGGCGTAATTGCGTTCCTTGGCAAGAATGTCGCTGTCGATCGACGCCAGCAGCGGATTGGTTTCATCCAGGGTGCGCCGGAAGCGCAAGTGATAGCCGTCGATTTCGATATCGCGCACATGGCAGATCTGTTCGATAGCGGTGAACGGTTCGCTTGGCACGCCTTCCCACGACGCTGGCGCCCAGTGCCGGAACTCGGCGGGAATGGCGGCATAGTGCGCTTCCAGCTGCGGCGGAAAAGCGGCGAGGGCGGCGATCGTGATGGTGTGCATTACTGGCGTGCCGTGAGGCGTGGGTTTGTGGGACAAGCAATTATATGGCAGCGCCGGAAATGCGTTGCGGCGCCGCCGTTTTTGCCATGCCGCCGGCTACAGAGTCTTTTTTTTGTCACCCAGGAATGACGACAGCAAGTCCATCGGCAGCGGAAATACCACCGTGGTGTTCTTGTCGGCGCCGATCACCGTCAGCGTTTCCAGGTAGCGCAGCAGGATTGCCTGCGGCTCTTGCGCCAGCACGTGGGCGGCCTGGTAGAGTTTTTCCGAAGCCTGCAGCTCGCCCTCGGCATGGATCACCTTGGCGCGCCGTTCGCGTTCCGCCTCGGCCTGGCGGGCGATGGCGCGTATCATCGATTCGGTCAGGTCAACCTGCTTGATTTCGACGTTGGACACCTTGATGCCCCAGGAATCGGTCTGCGCATCGAGCGCCTGCTGGATCGCGAGGTTCAGCTTTTCACGCTCGGCCAGCATGTCGTCCAGCTGGTGCTTGCCCAGCACCGAGCGCAGCATGGTTTGCGACAGCTGGCTGGTGGCGTTGAAAAAATTGGCGACTTCGACGATGGCTTTCCTGGGATCGACCACGCGGAAATACACCACGGCGTTGACCCGCACCGAGACGTTGTCGCGCGAGATGACATCTTGCGTCGGCACCTCCAGCACGACGGTGCGCAGGTCGACCCTGACCAGCTGCTGGATTGCCGGCACCAGCAGCACCAGCCCCGGCCCCCTGACGCCGGAAAACCGTCCGAGGGTGAACACTACGCAGCGTTCGTATTCCCGAAAAATGTAAATTGCCGCGTTAAGCAGGATGAGCAGGACGAAGATGATTGCGGCCAGTCCGAACCAGGCGAAATTCCAGGGCATTTTGTGCCTCCTTCCTTGTCGAGGATGGCCTGCCGCGCGTTGCGCAAGCTGGCGGTAAGCTAGCTTGAGCAGACACTGTGCAGGTCATTTAATCAGTATAGGCGACCGCGCTGCACTTAGACATCTCCACTAATGGCTGGGTATGCTAAATTGCTGTTTCTTAAATTACAACAAGCTGGCTTCGGTTCTGCGCGAAAGCTGGCCTGCCAACATTGCTGACTGTCCATGAACCATACATCGGTACATTTGAATCGCGTCATCATCCATGTCGATGAGGCAACCAGATCGGCCATCATGCAATCGGCTTTCCTGAAAAACGAATTTGCGGCGTTTGAGACGGGCACCATCGCCATTGAGGACGGCGGCGGCTGGAGCGGCCTGTATATCGACGGTGAACGTACCTACATCGAGATATTCGGTCCATCGCAGGGTGCGGCTACGGGCGGTGCTGCCGGCATCTGCCTTGGCGTGGACCAAACAGGTGGTCTGGAGGACGCCTGCGTGGCTCTGTCGCGATCTGGCCGCGCTCACAGTCCCGATCTGGTAGGGCGGCAGCTTGACGGTCAGGAAATCCCGTGGTTCCGGTATGTCGACCTGGTCGATTCTGGCACCTCTTTTACGTCCAGCATCATGGAATACGACAAGGATTTTTTGAGGCGCAGTCGGCCCGGGCCGAACGCCGGACTAGATTGCATCAGCCGCCAGCAATATAACGCCGCGCGTTTCCAGCCGGAGCGCTATCTCAAGGACATCAGCGAAGTGACATTGGCTCTTGCGCCGGTTGATCTTGCGCTGTTTGGCAGCCACCTGGAGACGCTTGGTTATGTCGAAACATCGGTAGGCGAGGCCAGGACTTTTTGCGGGCAGGAGGTCATATTTCACCTGATGCAAAGCACTGCTTCGGTCAAGGGCGTGGTTGCACTCAGGCTGAGTCTGCTGAAGAAAAAGGATGGCGAGACTGTTTACCGTTTTGGTCCTGGCTCGGTATTGCATTTCGATGCCGAGTTCGGGGCCTCCTGGTTTTTCGGCCCGGCCTCGGGATAAAACGGTATTGCCCATATCCGCTTTTAATCCAAACCACGCTAACTGCGATCAAGAGAAAAGTCATGCACATATATAACGCCATCCCCATCGTCCGCATATTTTCGGAATCCAAGGCCAAAGAATTCTATCTGGATTTTCTTGGCTTTACCCTGGAATGGGAACATCGCTTCGAGGAAAATTTTCCTTTATATGCCGAGATAAAGCGCGGCGACCTGACGATACACCTGAGCGAACATCATGGCGATGCGACGCCGGGTTCGACCATGTTTGTGCCGGTGCGGGATATCGACTCCTTGCAGCGCGAGCTGCTGGCAAAGAACTACACTTATGCGAAGCCGGGCGTTGAGGATTTACCCTGGGGCCGCAACATGGAGGTCACGGATCCTTTCGGTAACCGGATCCGTTTTTGCGAGATTTCAACCGAATAAACGGATCTGCATCAGACCGGCCGTCGCCGGAACCATCCGGCGAGAGACATGCGCTCGCGTGTCGCCGGCAGGACTTCGTGCAGCATGTCCGCCGACAGGAACAGCACCAGGCGGCTGCCCACAGGGGCGATGTCCTCCGTGGATTTTCCCAGCGGATGCAGGCGCAAGGCGCCGCCTTGTTCCGGCAGCCAGTCCTGGTTGAGGTAAATGACTACCGAGACGGTGCGGCAGTCGTCGTCGCGGAAACGGTCGAGGTGGGCCTGGTAGCCGGCGCCCGGCGCATAAAACGCGAAGTGGCTTTCGTACTCGTCCAGCCCAAGGTAGAGCTCGCGGTTCAGCGCCACGCGCAAGCTCTCCATGATCTGCAGGTAGCGGTCGCACGCCAGCGATTGTCCGGCCTGCAGCCAAAGGATGCGGTCGCCGCGGATGTCCGCGCGCAGCACCTGCGCCGCGCCTTTGCCTACGCCGGCCGGATTCAATGCGCCGCTGGCTGCCAGCGCACGGCATTCCGCAGCCAGTTCCTGCGTCAGTTCAAGGGGTAAAAAAATGTTGTGCAGCGACCAGCCGTGCTCGGCCAGGCCGTCGGCCATGTGCGGCGGCAATGCCGCGCTGAAGTGCTCGGGGAAAGCAGGGGACTGCATCGCTACCACTCTTTGCTGGAACGTGCTTTAACTGCAGATCGTCAATATTCCAGGAGCGCTGTTTTAACGATGCCGCCAAACGAAGCCGCGCAAGCGGATTGTGGGGCTAACCGGTCCATCATAACACCGCGGCGGAGGCCGGTCCTCAGGTCTCGCTCCATTGCCGCATCAGGTTGTGATAGCAGCCGATCAGGGTGCGGCGCGCCTGTTCGTCGGCATTGGTCTGGTTCAGTTTCTGGATGGCGTTGTCCATGTCGAACAGCATGCTGCGGCGGGCATCGTCGCGCACCAGGCTTTGCACCCAGAAGAAACAGGCGCTGCGCACGCCGCGTGTGATCGGCGTGACCTGGTGCAGGCTGGTGGCCGGATAAATCACCATGTCGCCGGCAGCCAGTTTGACCGAGTGCATGCCGTAGCTGTCTTCGATCTGCAGCTCGCCGCCGTCATACGATGCCGGATCCGACAAAAACAGCGTGGCCGAGATGTCGGTGCGCAGCTTGCGGCCGTCATGCGGATGGATGCGCACGCTGCCGTCGACGTGGGCGCCGAAAGTCATGCCTTCGCCGTAGCGGTTGAACATCGGCGGGTAGACGGTATTCGGCAGCGCCGCGCTGATAAAGCGCGGATGGCGCTCCAACGCCTGCAGGATGATCTGCTGGCATTGTTGCGCCACTTCCGAACGTTCATCGATCTGCTGGTTGAACTTGACTGCCGCTCCCTGGTAGCCGGCCGTGACGCGGCCATCGACCCATGCCGCACCGGCCTGGTCCAGCAACTGGCGCACGGCGTCCAGCTGCCGGGCGTCGAGCACTTCGGGAATGGCAATCAACATGGGCTCTTCCGTTTTTTTACATGCGATAGTTGACCGACAGCATGGCGGTGCGGCCGTTGCCTGGCACCGAACGGCCGCCGTCGGACTGGATCAACGCATCGTAATACATCTTGTTGGCCAGGTTGAACAGATTCAGGCGGATATCGTATTTCGGTTGCGTATACGCCACCGTTGCATCCCAGCGGGTATAACCGCCGGCCTGCACGGTATTGGTCGGGTTGGCGTAGCGCGCCGACATGTAGCTGGCGCCGCCGCCGACTTCCCAGTGCGGTGCGACCTTGTAGGTGGACCAGCTGGTCAGCGTGTTCTTCGGCGTGTTGACCGGGATCTTGCCCAGCGTGCCGTCGAGGCCGGAAGACTGGATCACCTTGGCGTCCAGGTAGGTGTAGCCGAGCGCGACCTGCCAGTCCTTGGTGATGTGACCGACGGCGCCGGCGCGCGCGCCGTTGACCCTGACCGTGCCGTCCAGTACATAGACGCCGGTGCTGACCTGGCTGCGCGCATTTTCCTTCTTGATCTGGAAAATGGCGGCGTTGAGCGACAGCTTGTCATTGAACACATCCCACTTGCCGCCCAGTTCGTAGGAGCGGTTCTTTTCAGGATCGAGGTTTTGCTGGCCGGTGGTGCCGGTCAGCTGTTCCAGCGACGGATTGAAGGAAGTGCCGTAGGACAGGTAGTAGGATTGCTCCGCGCTTGGCTGCCAGATGCTGCCCAAACGCACGCTGGTGAAGTTGATGGTTTGCTGGGCTGACGGCAGGGCGGTGTTCTTGGCGGCCGCAGGTGCGTTGGTCGAGTTCAGCGAGTTGGTGATGCTGGCGATATATCTGTCGAAGCGCAGGCCGCCGACCAGCTTGAATTCCGGCGTCAGCGTCATGGTGTCGTTGACATAGGTGGCGATGGTGTTGGCAGAACCGCCGGCACGGTTGCCGGCCTGGCTGGCGACATTGCTGCCGGCCGCGCTGTAGCTCGGGTTGACCAGCGGCACGCAGTCGGCATAACCGGCTACCGTCGAAGTCGGGTTCAGCGCCACGCCGTTGCAGCTGCCGTTGCGATAATAGCCCTGGTTGTCGTAACCGTCGTGGCCGAGTTCCAGGCCCAGCAGCAGCTCGTGCTTGATGCTGCCGGTGGCCAGTTTGGCCGACAGTTCGGTCTGGTTGAAAATCGAATAGTCGCGGATGTCGCGGTCATGGCTCTGGCCGCGCACGAATAGGCTGCTCAACGGCAAGTTGCTTGACGCATTGGTCAGCGGCGTGAAGACGCCGTTGGCAACCGTGCCTATGCCTTGCGGCGCAGTTTCGACTGCGCTGGTGCGCACATAGTTGAACTGCGTCTGGTTGCGCAGCACCACGTCCGGCGTGATCTTGTGCTTGATCGTGGTGTTCAGCGCCGCCACATCCTGGTTGGTGTGGTCGCTGTTGAGGCCGTAGGCGGTATCGCGGCCGACCGGCGCCGGATGGCCGTTGAGCGGCGGCAGGCCGTAGTCGGGCATGTCATGGTTGTGCTGGATCAGGGCCGACAAGGTGATTTCGGTCGGGGTGCCGATGCCGAACACGTAGGAGCCGGCCAGGCCGAAATCCTGCACGTCGGTCTGGTCGCGCGTGGTGGCCTTGCCGCTTTGCGCCATGGCCGACAGGCGCAATGCCGAAGTATCCGACAACGGGCGGTTGTAATCTGCCGTGGTGCGCACCAGGCCGTTGGTGGTGGCCGATGCCGAGACTTCGGTCGAGGCGTGCAGGTTGGCTTTCTTGGTCACCTGGTTGATCACGCCGCCGGTGGAGCCGCGGCCGAACAGCATCGACGACGGTCCCATCAGCACTTCGACTTCATCGATGGCGAACGTGTCGCGGTAGTACTGGCCGCGGTCGCGGAAGCCGTCCAGGTAGATGTCGGTACGCGCCGAAAAGCCGTTCAGGTTGATGTTGTTGCCGATCTGGCCGCCTTCCGCGCCGCCCAGGGTGATGCCGGCCACGTTGCGCAGGGCATCGGCGAGCGAGTTCGCGCCTTGCGACTGCATCAGCGCCTTGTTCACCACGACCACCGATTGCGGCACGTCATGCAGGTCGGCCGGCAATTTGGAGAGCGAAGTGGCATTGGCGTTGAAATCGCCGCGGCTGCCTTCCACCACGACTTCCTGCAGCACGGCAGGGCTGGCGTCTGTTTTGGGGCTTGGGGTTTGCTGAGCGTGCGAGGACAGGGGAGCGGCGAACACTGCGACCAGCGCAGCGGCAATCGGGTTAAGGCGGTTCATTGTTTTAGTTATCAAAGGTTTAGCTTCAGTAAATGAAGCAGAAATTTTGGCTGGCTAATACGGCTATCCCCGTTTCACTGGCTGGCAGGTATTGCTAATGAGAGTGATTGTGTAATCGATTCTTATTTAGTGTTATTTCGCGAGGCAATTATAAATGAGTCCCAACGTAAATTAATAGCCGGGAATTGTAAAAAGCACCTGATTGCAACAGTTTTCAGGCTTTTCATTGTTCTTTCAAGGGATATATCAAGACGATAATTGTTGATATGGGATCAAATATCATTTGAGCATATATGTATTTTTCGCAATAAAGAATGAGCGCACAGTATGTCTTTCGTTAATCGGCGTAGTGACAGGCCGCAATATGGACCGACCCCGTCGTCAGACCCCGTCGTCTCTTTCAAAGGAATTTCATGAATACCAGCATCCCTAACATCGGCCTCGGCACCTTCCGTCTGCAAGAGCAGGTGGTGATCGATTCGGTCCGCACCGGCATCGAAGTCGGTTACCGCCATATCGATACCGCGCAGATCTACGGCAACGAAGCCGAAGTCGGCCAGGCGATCGCCGACAGCGGCATCGCCCGCGACGAACTGTTCGTCACCACCAAGATCTGGATCGATAACCTGGCGCCCGGCAAGCTGGTCCCGAGCCTGAAGGAAAGCCTGCGCAAGCTGCGCCTGGAACAGCTGGACCTGACCCTGATCCACTGGCCGTCGCCCAAGGATGCGATCCCGGTGGCGGACTATATGGCGGCCCTGGCCGAAGCCAAGGCGGCAGGATTGACCAGGCTGACCGGCGTCTCCAATTTCACCAACGCCCAGCTGGCGCAAGCCATCGAGGCCGTCGGCGCCGCCGAGATCGCGACCCAGCAGGTCGAGATCCATCCGTTCCTGCAGAACCGCAAGGTGGTGGAGTTTGCCCGCAGCCAGGGCATCCATATCACCGCTTACATGCCGCTGGCCTACGGCAAGGTCATGCAGGAGCCGGTGATTGTGCGCATCGCTGAGCGCCATCAGGTCAATCCGGCGCAGATTGCCTTGGCCTGGGCGCTGCAGCAGGGTTTTGCCGTGATTCCGTCTTCCACCAAACGCGCCAACCTGGAAAACAACCTGAAGCTGCAAGGCATCGTGCTGACGGCGGAAGACATGGCGCAGATCGCTACCCTGGAGCGCAACGAGCGCCTGGCCAATCCGGAAGGCCTGGCTCCGGCCTGGGATTAAATCATGTCATCCGCTCTTTCTAGATTGGGCACCGGCGGTTTCAGCGTCGGCCTCGAACTGCCGCTGGACAACGACTGGTCGATGGCGGCACGCCAGGCCGGCAGCCCAAGGCTGCCGGGCGAACCGGACCTGCAGCGCCATGCCGAACTGGCAAAACTGGCCGACCGCCTGGGTTTCCGCGCGCTGTGGTTGCGCGACGTGCCGCTTTACGATCCGGCCTTCGGCGATGCGGCGCAGGTGTTCGAGGTGTTTACCTATCTCGGTTACCTGGCCGGCATCACTCGCAACATCCTGCTCGGCACTGCCGCGGTGGCCTTGCCTTTGCGCGAACCGCTGCTGACCATGAAGGCCGCCGCCAGCGTCGACCAGCTCAGCAACGGCCGTCTCTTGCTTGGCATAGCCAGCGGCGACCGGCCGGTTGAATATCCGCTGTTCGGCCGGGATTTCGCCGGCCGCGGC
>NZ_JAQGLV010000130.1 GCF_028292705.1 Collimonas fungivorans
GCCGATACCGTTTTGTGTATCTCTGCGGTCAGTACAAAATCCGCGCCAAGATCGTCGACATAGAGACTGAAGGGATAGCTGGTAAGGTCACGCCCTCCGAGGTATTCCATGCCTTCCGCAATTTCCATCCGTTCAAGGCCTTGCGCCCGGCTGTGCCGGTAGTTCAGCAGCGCCGAGAACAAGGGCATATCGGCCGGCAGGCTGCTGCAGCGCTGGACCAGCGCCAGCGAAGCGTGTTCGTGGTGCAGCAGCCCGATTAACGCCGCATGTACTTGTTGCAAACCTTCCTCAACCCCTCGCTCCCCCAATTGCACTCGTAGCGGCAAGGTATTGATGAACATGCCCATGGCGCGATCCGCGCCGGCGCCGCCCTGCATGCGGCCGAACAGCACCGTGCCGAACACCACGTCGTCGCGCCCCGTGCACCTGGCCAGCACTTGCGCCCAGGCCAGGTGGAACAGGCCGGCTGCACTAAGGCCGCGCGCTTTCGCCTGCTGCCGCAGCCGCGCTGCCAGTTCAGATGGCAGCGCCAGCCTGGCTTGTGCGACTTGCGTACCGTCGCCCTGCACATCCAGCAAGCCGAACGGCGCTGTCGGTTCATCAACGTCCACCAGCATCTGCCGGAAGAAATCCTCGTGTTCGGCTTCGCTCACCCCCAGCCTTGCTTGCGCCACGAAATTGCGGAATGGCACAGGTGCGGGAAGCTCGGCCTGGCGGTTCTGCAAGACCATCACCACTTCCTGCAAAATCAGCTCGGTTGTAGTGTGATCCAGGGTCAGGTGGTGGTGCAGCAGTTGCAGCAGCCAGCGCTGCCCGGCTGCGTCGTAGGCGGCAAAACCGCGCAGCATGGGCGCGCTGCGCACATCGAGCCGGAAACGGCGGGCATCGGCATGATGCTGCAGCTGCAGCTGGATATCGCCCTGCTCCGCTTCGAGCGGCAGCACCTGGATTGCCAGCGCGGCATGGCGCCAGACGACTTGCAGCGGCCGGTCCAGTCCTTCCCAGAGCACCGCAGTGCGCAGGATGTCATGGCGCGCGATGACGGCATTGAGCGCATCTGTAAAATGATCGAGCCGGTCCTTGCTGTCGAAGCGCAGCAAGGCCGGTAATACATAAGCGTCGCCATCGGTCTGCAGCATGTGATGAAACAGGATGCCTTCCTGCAGCGGCGCCAGTGGATAAATGTCCTGGATATTGCGCATGCCGCCGGAGACGACGTCGGCGACCAGGCCGATCTGTCCGGCGCTTAGCTTCACCAGCGGCAGCATTTCGGGAGTGATGGCGTCGCAGTCGTGGGGAATGCCGTTGGGCGGTGCCACCAGTTGGTGCTGGTCCGCGTGCCGGGCCAGCGCAACGGTCGCAGCCAGCGCGGCCAAGGTCGGTTCGGCGAAAAAGCTGCGGATGTCCGAGACATATCCCTTTCGATGCATGCGTTCCAGCAACTGGACCGCCAGTATCGAATGTCCGCCCAGTTCGAAGAAGTGGTCATGACGGCCGATACTGTCGACCCCGAGCAGTCCTGACCAGATCTGCGCCAGCGCCAGTTCAATCTCGCCTTGCGGCGCCTGGTAGGCGCGCTGGATGAAAGCGTCTCCTTCCGGCATCGGCAGCGCCTTGTGGTCGAGCTTGCCGTTGGGCGTCAGCGGCAAAGCTGCCAGCGACACGTAAGCCGCCGGCACCATGTACTCGGGCAGTTGCGCCCTGAGTTGCGCGCGCAGCACGGCCGGTTCCAGGTGTGAGATGCCTGCTTGCGCCACCAGGTAGGCTACCAGCCGTTTGTCGCCGGGCTGGTCTTCGCGCACCGCCACCACCGCTTCACGCACGCCGGCCACCCGCGCCAGCTGCGCTTCGATCTCGCCCAGTTCGATGCGGAAGCCGCGGATTTTCACCTGGCTATCGTTGCGCCCCAGGTATTCGAGGCTGCCGTCGTGCAGGTAACGTCCCAGGTCGCCGCTGCGATACATCCTGGCGCCGGCCGTTGCGCTGAAAGGATCCTGGAGGAAACGTTCGGCCGTGAGCTCGGGCCGCCTCAGGTAGCCGCGCGCCACGCCGGCGCCACCGACGTATATTTCACCCGTCATGCCGACCGGCGCCGGCCGGCCCTGCGGGTCCAGCACATACAGGCTCAAGTCGGGAATGCGCACTCCGATCGGACTGGGTCCTAGCCGCTCCGCATCGGCCGGGACCAGCATCCGGCAGGTCACGTGCACCGTGGTTTCGGTGATGCCGTACATATTGACCAGGCGCGCGCCATGGTTGCGCGCCGATGCATACCAGGGCTTCAGGCTGGCGACCTCCAGCGCTTCGCCGCCGAAAATCACGTAACGCAGCTTATGCCTCGCGCCTGCATCCTGGTCGGCCGCGATGAACTGGCGGAACGCACTGGGCGTCTGGTTCAGCACCGTGACGCCATGTTTACACACCAGCCGATGGAACTCCTGCGGCGACCGGCTGGCCGCCTGCGATACGATCACCAGCTTGCTGCCATGGATCAAGGCGCCCCACAATTCCCAGACCGAAAAGTCGAAGGAAAACGAGTGAAACAAGGTCCAGACATCGTTGTGATCGAAATGGAAGCAATCCTTGGTTGCGGTAAACAAGCGCGTGACATTGCGGTGCTCAACCATGACTCCCTTGGGCGCGCCGGTGGAGCCGGAGGTATAAATGACATAGGCCAGGTGCGAGTCATCCTGGCAGGCATCGGGATTGCCGGTTGATGCGTTGGCCCAGGCCGATTGCGTCCATGGCACGGCGTCCACCACCAGCAGCGCGCAATCCTGCGGCGCCTCGATCTGGCCGGCCAGACTGGCCTGAGTCAGCAAGGCTAGCGGCGCGCTGTCCTGCAGCATGTGCGCCAGGCGTTCCGGCGGATACACCGGATCCAGAGGGACATAAGCAGCGCCGGCTTTCAACGTAGCCAGGATGGCCACTACCATTTCCAGGCCGCGCTCCATGCAGATCGCCACCAGGTCGTCGGGCCGCAGGCCGAGGCCGCGCAGGTGATGGGCCAGCTGGTTGGCGCTCTGGTTGAGTTCCTGGTAGCTCAGCTGCCGGCCGTCATATTCCACGGCAGTGGCGTCGGGATCGCGCAGCACCTGCTGCTCGAACAATTCATGGATCAGCGTGTTAGCAGCGGTTGCCAGCTGCGGCTGGTTGAAGGCATGCAGCAATCGGCTGCGTTCGGCCTCATCCAGCAAAGGCAAGTCAGCCACTTTCATGTCGGGCGCGTCGATGGCAGCCAGCACCAGCCGCTCGATGCGTTTGACGTGATTGCGCACCTCTTCCGGCGCCAGCACGTCCGGGTCGAAATTGAATTCGATGTGGACCGGCTTGTCCTGCTCGTAATCCCGGACATAGATGGCAAGCGGCTGCCGCTCATAGCCGTTATGCAAGGGGAATACTGCCGTACTGACTTCGTCTTCGAATGCGAGGTCGCCCTGGAATCCTTCGATGGATAAAGATAGATCAAACAAGCCACGGCGGTCGGTCGCACCGGCCAGCAGATGGCGATGGATTTCCGCCAGCGGAAAACGCTGGTGCCGGTAGCAGCGTTTCAGTTCGGCAGCGATTTCTTGCAACAGGCTCGTGAACGACTGCTCGAGATCGACTGCGACACCGACCGGGATAGCCGCCGAAAACATGCCTACCGTGCGCCGCTGCAGCGGGCCGGTACGGTTATGCACCGGCATGCCGATGACGACCTCGTCGCGGCGGTTGAAGAAGCGTGAAAAATAGACCGCCAGCGCCGCCAGCAGGAAATGCGTGCTCGAACCGCCCTGCGCAGCCGCCACCCGGTTCAGGCGCAAAAACGCTTGCCGCTCGAGTTGCCACACGACTTGTCCGAACAAACGATCGGAACGTCCCCTGCGCCCGGATGCTCCCTCGAACAGCGGTTCAGGCAAGCTGGCGAACCGCCCCAGCCAGAACTCGCGATCCTTGGCGAAACGCAGGGACGACAGGTATTCGCTGTCCTTCGCCAGGAAATCGCTATACGATGCTGCCTCGCCGTCCGCGGCCAGCGGTTCACCGCGCAGCAGGCGGTTGTAGGCTTCTACCACGGCGTTGCCAACCAGCGAGATCGACATGCCGTCCGCCACCAGGTGATGGAAACATAACAGCCAATAGGCGCGACCCGGTCCCGCTTGCAGCCACTGCATGGTCCAGAGCCGGCCGCCATACAGCTCGAAAGGCGTGCCGAATATTTTCCTGATATGCGACCAGGCCTGTTCCTGCGGATTATTGTGCGAAGAGAAATCGAAGCGCTGCAATGATGGCCGACCATCTGTTGCAAAGCGCTGCATGCAGCCGGCCTGGTCCTGTTCCAGCACGATGCGCAAGGCTTCGTTTGTTTCGGCTACGTACCGGACAGCCGCTTCGAAACGATCGACATCGTGCAGGCCATCCACCTGGACCGCGGTGCCGATGTTATAGCAAGGCAGGTCCGGCGCCAGGAGCTGATCCAGCCACACTGCCTGCTGGGTTGAACTCAAGGGGTAAAGGACATCGTTACTCATGGGGATGGGCTCGTGGTTGACAGCTCAAGGAAAGGAAGCGCGGCAGCGGCGTGTGCAAGGAACCGGCATAGGCTCAATCCTCTGCTCGCTCTGGCACCAGCACATCGAGCCGCCGCAAGCGGCTGCTGGCGAGGGCCAGCAACGTCAGCGCCAGGCCGCAGATCCCGCACAGGAAAAACAGGAAACCGATGCCGCGTCCCTTGCCGCTGCCGAACCAGCCGCCAATCGAGGCGCTCAAGGCGCCGCCGGCGGCAAACGCCGGTTCCAGCACCGCGTCGGCCAGGTAGCCGCCGGCCAGCAGCACCAGGCACATGACCAGCATGTTGGATGCCGCCAGCAGCGCAAAGACGCTGCCCTGGTGGGCCAGCGGCGCCTTGCGCATCCATAGCGCGTAGGAACAGGCAACCGAAGTGCTACCGCAAAACAGGCAGGCGAATGCGCATGCGCACCAGACTGCAACCGAGGTCGACAGGCCGGCGCCGAGTACCGCGGCAGACTGGACGACATCGCAGACCAGTACCCACAGCATCAAGTCGCGCTTGATGACCGAGCTCGCCACCAGCATCGATCCCGCCAGGCCGCCAACGATGCCGACCGACATCACCATGCCGAGCGCTTCGGTGGCATGGGTCGACAATACCATCGGCGTCAGCATGGTGGTCGCCAGCACCATCAGGCATTGCACCAGCGCGCCGTATAGCAGCAGGCTGCGCATCAAGGGTTGCTCTTTCAGATAACCCAATGCGCCGGAAAAACTGGTCCTGGCGCTGGCCCAGAGCGAACTCTGCGCCCGCGCAGCAGAGCCGCCGCGTGCTGCGCCACCGGCCCTGGTCAGCGCGCCGAACACCAGCAGTGCACCCGCCGCCAGCAGGCAGAACTGCACCGCCATCACCGCCTGCAAGCCGAAATACGCCATCAAAAAACCGGACGCAGCCGGCGCGCCGACCTGCACGATGGATCGTGAAATGCCGGTCAGTCCGCCGACCTGGGCAAACCTGTCCTTGGGAATAAAATTGCTGACTGCAACCCGGATCGCCGGCCGCCGCAAGGCGCCGATCGCTGCCGCGGCAGCTGCATAGAGATAAAAGGCGGTGACGCTCATGCGGTCCGCCAGCAGCGACAGCAGCACCGCAGCCGCGCAGAGGATGGCCGCAACGTCGCAACCGAGCACTACCCAGCGCCGGTCGTAACGATCCGCCAGCGCGCCTGCCATGGGCGTCACCAGCATCGACGCCAGCGCCGCCGCCAGCACCGACAAGGAGTAATCCTGGGCCGAACCCGTATGGGAAAAAATCCAGACGCCGATGGCGAAGCTCACCAAGGTGCTGCCGAGATCGAACGCGGTTTCACTCAGCCACAGCAGCCCGAACGTCAGCCTGGCGACTGCCGGCGATGCAGCCTGGCGGAATTGCTTCCTTACTTCTTCGTTCGACGAGGGTAGCTGGCCTTCAACGCTTACCTCAGGCATACGTCAGCCGCGCCTGCATGCCGGCAGCTTTGATCGTGCGCCCGAAGCAGCATCGCGCTGCAATTACGGCGTACGGAGGACGCGATCCTGGCACTGAAGTTTTTGATGCAATACGCTGTCATGGAGTAGTCAATCCTTGTGATTAATCGGAGCGTTTCGCGGGACATAATCCTTTCATTTTAGAAAGCTTTCCTTGGAGATATGGTTATCGGTAAAGTTTCAGAAAATACGCAAATAAAACAATTATTATGAATTTACCTGAAAATATCAGATGAATATAACGAATTAATTGTTTTTTGAATTCAATTCCGTGACCGTAAAGTCAATACCGATGAGCAAATTGACATGGCGACAGGGCCAAATGCGCCGAGGACGGTCTTGGGAAAAACAAGCTTAGTGGAGTTTATTTGGGCTATCTACTGTCGGAGTTGACAGGATTTTTCCGGGCAGACGAAAGCCGGATGCAAGCGTCCCGTGCTCAGCGATCAGGCACGGGACTTTACGGAAGAGGATAAACGGACGCGCCGCCGGGGCTGTGAATTTTGCTGCTGGTTCAGTCGACACGCTTGCTAGCGAACACCGTGCCGGCCAGGACGATGAACGCGCCGACAATCACCTTTTGCCAGGTGCTCGGCACGCCCGCCAGGATCAGCACATTATTGATCAGGGTAACCAGCACCACACCCAGCAAGGTGCCGACCACGGTGCCGCTGCCGCCAGTGATGCGGGCTCCGCCCAGGATCACGGCGGCAATCACGTCCAGTTCGCTGCCCACCAGGTCGAAGGGATTGGCCAGGCGCGTGCTCGATACGTGCACGATGCCGGCCAAGCCCGACAGGAAACCGGCGTAGCCGAAGACGAACAGGTGCACGGTGCGCAGGTTGTAGCCAAGCCGCTCGGCAATCGCCAGGCTGCCGCCGATGGCATACACCGCCCGTCCCATCAGCGTGCGGTTGAGCAGCCACCAGGTCAGCAGGCCCGCGGCGGCCAGCACCAGCACCGTGGCCGGCAGCACGGCATGCAATCCTTCGGCGGTATCGTGGCGCCACAGCGCCAGTTTGCCGAACGCATCCATCGAGTGCGGGATATTCATGAAGAACACGGTGCCGACAAAAGTCAGCAACAGCCCGCGGTACAGGTATTGCGTGCCTATCGTCACGATCAGCGACGGCGCCTTGAGCCAGTCCACCAGCAGGCCGTTCAGCACGCCCAGGGCAGTGCCGCCGACAGCGCCGCTGATCAGTATCAGCGCCATGCTCGCGTCCGGGAAATAAACCAGCACGACCTTGGTGATGCTGTACATCGTCAAGGCGGCAATCGCCGCAAACGAAACGTCGATGCCGCCGGCCGCCAGCACGATCATCACGCCCAGGGAAAACAAGCCCAGCACGGTGCAGGCGCGAACGATGTCGAACAGCATCGCCAGCTGGAAGAAACCCGGGTTAAGCGCGCCGATGGCGATGCAGACCAGGACTATCAGCAGCAGCGTGAAAGCCGAAGGATGGCGGGTAAGCCAGCTGCGCAGCAGAAACTTGCGCCTGGCCGGGCTCGCGGCCGTGGAAGCGTTGGTGGACAAGGTGGTAGTGTTCATGCAGTTGCCTTAGGAATGCTGTCGGAGACCAGGGTGCGGTACAGTTCGCTTTCGGTCAGCCCTTCGACGTCGAAATTGTGGGCGATGCGTCCCTTGCGCATCATCAGGATGCGGTCGCAGTTCTGCAGCAGCTCCGGCAGGTCGTCGCTGACCAGGATCACGCCCAGCCCTTCTTCCGCCAGGCGTTGCACGATCTTGTAGATAATGTCCTTGGAGCCGACGTCGACGCCGACGGTAGGCCCGTGCAGGATCAGCACCCGCGGCCGGATGGCGAGCCAGCGGCCGATCAATACCCGCTGCTGGTTGCCGCCTGACAGCGACTGTACCGGCCGGTCCACGTCCGGCGTGGCGATCTGCAGGCTGGCCACGGTGTCTTCCGCCAGCTGCTGGCTGCGGCGCGCGTCGAGTGCGCCGAAGCGGCCGCGCAGGCTGTTCAGCACGGTGGTGATGATGTTGTCGCGGATCGATTTGTCGAGAAACAGGCCTTCGCTGAGGCGGTCTTCCGGCACATAACCGATGTTGTGGCGGATGGCGTCGCCGGGCGTGCGCAGAACCACCTCGCCGCCTTCCAGCGCGATGCTTCCCCGATCAGCTGCCTGCACGCCGGCCAGCGCCAATGCGAGTTCGTTGCGGCCGGAGTCTAGCAGGCCGGTGATGCCGAGGATTTCCCCTTTGTGCAGCACGAAGTCGACATCCCTGAAATAGTCCTTGCGGCCCAGCCCTTCCACCTCCAGCAATTCGCCATTGCCGTATGAGCGATTGCGGTAGCGGGCGCCGTCCAGCTGCTTGCCGGTCATCCAGTGCGCCAGCTGCGCCTTGGTGAAACCTGCGATCGGTCCCTGCACTACCTTGGCGCCGTCGCGGAACACGATGGCCTGGCCGCCGATGGCAAAACATTCATCCAGCTTGTGGCTCACGAACAGCACCGCCACGCCCTGGGCGCGCAAGCCCTCGATCACCGCCACCAGGTTGTCCACTTCCTTCTGCGTCAGCGAGGTGGTCGGTTCATCCATGATGACCATCTGCGCGCGAGTGGCGATGGCCCGCGCAATCGCCAGCAGCTGCCTGGTGGCGATCGGCAGTTCGTCGGCGCGGGTGGCGAGGAAGGCAGCGTCGGTCGGCAGGTTCACCGTCGCCAGCGCCCGCACGGCGGTGGCCTCGACCGCGCGCCGGTCGAAACGCCGCACCAGCTTGCCGTTGCCGTTGACCAGCTGCTCGCTCAGCGCCACATTTTCCGCCACGCTCATGTTGGGCAGCAGCGACAGGTCCTGGTACACCGTTTCAATGCCTAGCGTCAGCGCTTGCAGCGGTGACAGGGAGGCGTGCGATACGCCGTTGATCAGCAGGCGGCCCTGGCTCGGGGCCTGGGCGCCGGAAATGATCTTGATCAAAGTGCTCTTGCCGCAGCCGTTCTCTCCCAGCAGGTGGTAGATTTCTCCGGCCTCGATAGTCAGGTCGATGCCGCGCAAGGCGTGGACGCCGGCAAAGCGCTTGTGCACATCCTGCACTTCCAGGAATACGCGCTGGCGGCCGGTGTCGGCCGCGCCGTCGTGGCTGAGCATGGTACTGGTCATGGATAGCTTCTTTCTGCGATAGTCATTGCTGCCTTCCGGGGCCGGCCCATGCGGTCCGGCCCGGAAGAGATACTAGAACGCGTACTTCTTGTAATTGCTCTTGTCGACTTCGACCCACGCCTGGCCGGTGACGATGACGCCGGCGCCCGGGCCCTTTTTCACCACCACCTTGTTGTAGCCGGACACGCCCATGTCCATGCCATCGGTGATCTTCTTGCCCTGGACCAGCATCACAGCCGCCTTGTTCATCATGATGCCGGCGTCTTTCGGATCCCAGAAGGCAATCCCGCCGACCGCGCCGGATTCCAGGAATTTGGCGGCCTCGCTAGGCAAGCCGGTGCCGTACACGCAGATCTTGCCTTGCAGGCCGGCCTCTTCCACTGCCCGGCCTATGCCCAGCACATCGAGCGACGAAGATCCCTGGAAACCCTTGATATCGGGATGCTTGCGCAGGATTTCCTTGGCCTTGGAATAAGCTTTCTCGGCATCGTTGGCAGACTCGTTCTTGGCGTCCACCAGGGTCATGCCAGGATATTTCTTGGCGGCGTTGGAAGCGCCGCCGTCGCCCATTGCACTTGCGACTGGCTGCCCAGTGAACCGACCAGCGACGACCATTTGCCCTTTTGCCCCATGCAGGCGGCGAGGCGGTCGTTGAGCCGCGCGCCGTAGGCGGTATTGTCGAAGGCTTCGATGTCGACCATGGTGTTCTTTTGATTGTCGGCCTCATGCGTCACCACCTTGATGCCGCGTTCCATGGCGCGCTTGAGCACCGGTTCCAGCGTCGGCGGATCCATCGACACCACGGCGATGGCGTCGACCTTCTTGGCTACCAGGTCTTCCACCAGGCGTTGCTGCTGGGCGGCGTCGGACTGCGCCGGACCGATCTGCCTGGTGGTGACGCCGGGATTGCTGGCGCCGAATTCCTTGACCCCGACTTCCATCCGGTTGAACCAGCTGATGCCGGTGATCTTGACCACGGTGACGACGTCAATCGGTTTGTTTTCTGCCTGAATTGCGCCGGTATAGGTCAGCGAGGCCAAGGCACCCAGGACCAGCGCAGCGTATGTAGTTTTTTTTAGCATGATGTCTCCTACCCCTCTAAAGGTTCGGCGTTTTTCCAGGAGGGGACTGGTTCAACGGTGCGCTGTTGCGCGATGAAAACGGATGGAAATCCTTCAGGTTGATGCGGGCCGATGCCAGGAAGCACAGCAACAGCAGCCCCCATGCGCAGTCGCGGAAAAAATTCGAGATGTCCAGCAGGTTGAAGGTGCTCGACAGCAGCTGTAGCGCCATGGCCGAGAAAAATAGGCAGACCATGCGCCCGTATCCGCCCTGCGGCCGCACTCCCGCCATCACCGCGATCAGGATCGCGATCAGCAGGTAGGAACTGCCGTAATCGGCCTTGACGCTGGCGGTGCGCGCCGCAATGATCACTCCCGCCACCCCGGCCAGCAGGCCGCACAGCGTATAGGTAGCGATCAGCATCCGCTCGCCGGGAATGCCGGCGTAGCGCGCCGCTTTGGCGTTGGTGCCGAGCAGGAACAGCCGGATGCCGAACGGGCTGTAGCGCAGCAGCCAGCCGATGCCGACCAGCAGCAGCATGAAAATGATGAAGGGAATCGGCACCCCGAACAGCATTTCGTTGCCGATGGCAGACATCGGATCGACGCTGCTGATGCGCAGGCTGGAGCCGTTGGTCAACACCACCGCCAGGCCGGTAAAAATCAGCTGGCTGCCCAGCGTGCACAAGATCGGCGTCAGGCCGACACGGGCAATCAGCCATCCGTTCAGGAATCCGCCGGCCAGGCCCACGCCCAGCGCCACCAGCACGAACAGTCCGGTATACAGCCACGGCGAGGTATCGGCAACCACCAGCTGCGGCACCACGCTGGCGGCGACCACTCCCGCCAGGTTGGCGAGGCCGACGCCGGACAGGTCGATGCCGCCGTTACCGGAAATCATCGCCAGCGCGACGCCGATCGCCAGCAAGCCTAGTTCCGGCAACTGGCTGGCCATCGACTGGAAATTGTAGATATCGATGAAACCGCCGTGCGACAGGACCGTCGCGGTCAGCAGGATGAGTGCATTGATGCCCACCAGGAAATTGAGCTGAGGATCGGCAAACTTGAATTTCATGGGCGTGTCCAGTCGTAGTGGCGCGGCAAGGGTTACGCCGCCGAGCGCAGCAGCGCTTCGATTTCGGCGCGGGTCGGCATGGAAGGCGCAGTGCCGGCGCGGGTAACGGAAATGGCTGCGACCGCAGAGGCAAAGCGGGCGGCGTCCCTGGGACTGGCGCCTTCCGCCAGCGCAGTGGCGAAGCCGCCGGTGAAGGCATCGCCGGCGCCGGCCGTCTCGACCACCGGGCCGACGCTGAATGGCGCGATCAGTACCGACTCGCCGGCGCTATGCAATAAAGCGCCCTGCGCGCCAAGGGTGATCAAGGCGCAGCCCACGCCCCTGGCAAGGAATACGTCGCCGGCGCGGCGCGCCTGTTCAAGCGTAGTCACCGGCAAGCCGGTCAGCAGCGCTGCTTCGTGTTCGTTCGGCGTGATGTAGTCGCACAGCGGATAAAAAGCGCTGTCGAACTCCACTGCCGGCGCTGGGTTGAAAACGGTGATCGTGCCTGCGGCGCGGGCAATCTCCAGTCCGCGCCGGGCGGCGGCGACCGGCTGTTCCAACTGCGTCACAAAAACGCAGGCGCCGGCGATGGCGTCGGCGGCGGCTTCGACGTCGGCGGCGCAGATCAGGCTGGCGGCGCCGGGCACCACGATAATGGCGTTCTCGCCGCTGGTGTGATTGATATAGATGAAAGCGGCGCCGGTGGGCTGTTCCGCTACCTGCTGCACGCGCGGCACGATGCCTTCGCCGGCCCACAGGGCCAGTGCATTATCGGCAAACGGATCGCGTCCAATGGTCGAGATGAAACTCACCTGGGCGCCGGCGCGGGCGGCGGCCACCGCCTGGTTGGAACCCTTGCCGCCCGGGCCCATCGCAAAACCGGAGCCGGCAATGGTCTGGCCCACGCCTGGCATGTGGCTGGCGCGGAAAGCCAGGTCGGCGACATAAATGCCCAGGATGGCGACACCGCAGCGCTTAGCGAACGCAGTCATGGCTTCAGGCCTCAGGGGCGATGACGCCCTTTTTGAACAGGAAACAGCCATAGAAACGGCGCTCGCCGGTGGCGATGACGCAGTAAGCCTTGCGCGCCGCCTCATAGAAAGCGAACCGCTCGACCGAGCCCATGACGCGCACCCGGCCTTCAGCGTGGTTGATTTCCAGCTGGACTTCCTGCTGCACCGGCGGCACATTGCCTGGCTCACCGGCGACTTCCATGCGCCTGGCCGGATCGTCGACTGCATTATCCAGCGGCAGCACCGACAAGATGGCGCGCGCCGCTTGCGCGGTGCCGACGCCGTCAATCCGCAACAGCCGCCCGAGCGTGGTCTGGCGCGCCACCGAATCGGCCGGGAAGTTGGCGTCGCACAGCACCAGTTCATCGCCGTGTCCCATGGCCCGCAGGGCATACAGCACATCGGCGTTGAGCAAGGGATCAATCAGTTTCAGCATGTGTTCTCCTGGAAAACGGGCTTGGGTTGAATCAAGGTTGCTGCGCTGCTTACTATTTACTCTCCGTACGGAATCCAGATGTTCTTGACTTGCACCGCCTGGCGCAGGAAGGCAGGCCCTTCGGCGACCATCGCGTCGTGCCAGTCGGTAGCCAGTCCATAGTCCACCAGCGTCCGTTTCAGGTTGCCCGCGGACAGCCGCTCGGTGGCCTGCGACCTGGCCTTGCCGCCGAACGTCCATACGGCGTCGACGTCGTCATGCGCCGCCAGCGTTTGCAGCAGGCTGTCGCTGGCGCCGGTGACGATATTGACCACGCCTGCCGGCAGGTCGGAGGTTTCCAGCACCTGGTAAAAATCGGTGGCTATCAGCGGATGGCGCTCGCTTGGCACGATCACTACCCGGTTGCCCATGGCAAGCAGAGGCGCCAGCAGGCTGATGAAAGCCAGCAGTGGCGCTTCATCCGGGCACACCACGCCGACCACGCCGATTGCCTCCACCATGGCCAGGGCCACGCCGCGCAACGGCGGCACGTGCACCGTGCCCTCGTACTTGTCGGCCCATGCGCCGTAGCTGAA
>NZ_JAQGLV010000151.1 GCF_028292705.1 Collimonas fungivorans
ATATTGTAATGCCAATCGGATTCCGGTTCAGATTCAGATTTCGGCTGATCCCCTTCGTGGTGACCGTATTGCTGGTGGTGCTGGGCATCGCGTTGGCACAATGGCAAACCCGGCGCGGCGACCAGAAACAGGCAATTGAAAGCAGATTGCTGCAGCGCGAAGCCGACGCCACCGTCAAGCTTGGCGACGCCGTACAGGACGTCGACCAGTTGGAGTTCCGGCGCATGGCGCTGCGCGGTGAATTTATGGCCGGCTGGCCGGTCTATCTCGACAACCGTCCCTTGAACGGCGTGGCGGGCTTTTATGTGCTGATGCCGTTCAAGCTGGCGGCGTCGGATACGGGGGCGGCTAACTACATACTAGTGGCGCGCGGCTGGCTGCCGCGCGATCCGGCCGATCGCAGCAAGCTGCCGTCTTACCCGACGCCAGCCGGCACGGTCGAGATAGAAGGGCTGGTCAGGCGCGATTTCGGCCACGTCCTGCAGCTGGGCGATGCCGGTCCCTTGCGCCCTCAGGCGATTGTGCAGAACCTGGCGATCAGCGAATTTGCCGCAGCCAGCAAGTTCAAGCTGCAGCCGTTCGTGATCGAACAGACCAGCAACACCGAAGACCATTTGCTGCGCGACTGGCCCCGGCCCTCGCTCGGTATCGAAAAGCACCGCGGCTACGCGTTCCAGTGGTATGCACTGGCCGTGATGGCCTTGATTTTTTTTGTTGTGACAGGATTTAGACGTGGACCAGAAAACACTGACAAGCCAGCCCAGCCCGGCTGAGGACAAACTGCGCTGGCGCGGCCGCTGGAAACTGTTCGTGGTGATTGCGATATGCGCAGCGCCCATGATTGCTTCCTATTTCACGTACTACGTGATCAAGCCGCAAAGCCGCAACAATTACGGCGAGCTGCTCGATCCGCGCGCCTACCCCGTGCCAGAGCTGGGCAGCACCGCGCTTGACGGCAAGCCGCTCACGCTCGACGCCTACCAAGGCAAATGGCTGATGCTGCAGGCCGACGGCGGCGATTGCCAGAAGGCTTGCCAGGACAAGCTGTTCGAAATGCGCCAGCTGCGCCTGATGCAGGGCAAGGAAATGGAAAGGATCGAGCGGGTCTGGCTGATTACCGACGACCAGCCTTTGCCGACCATGGTGATGCGCGAATACGACGGCACCAGGCTGTTGCGGGTCAAGCCGGAGCTGCTGAAAGCCTGGCTGCCGACCGAAACCGGCACCAGCGCCGCCGACCATATCTACCTGATCGATCCGCGCGGCCACCTGATGATGCGCTTTCCCAAAGACGCAGATCCAAGCAAGGTGAAAAAAGACCTGTCCAAGCTGCTGCGGGCGTCGGCGATAGGATGAGTTTGCGATGACAACGCCTATGTTAATCCAGCTCGGCAGCATGGGACTGCTGGTGGCCTTGCTGGCGTTCTGCGTGGTCTGGGTTTCCAGCGACACCAATAAATACCGCAAGCTGGTGTGGGTGACGCTGTTCCTGACCTTCGACCTGATCATGTTCGGCGCTTTCACCCGGCTCACCGATTCCGGCCTCGGCTGTCCCGACTGGCCCGGCTGCTATGGCCACTCCAATCCGCTGCAGGCGCACGAACATATCAGCGCCGCCCAGGAAGCCATGCCGACCGGTCCGGTGACGGTGATGAAAGCCTGGATCGAAATGACCCACCGCTATTTCGCGATGGGGGTCGGCGTGCTGATCATCGCCCTGATGGCGATCGCCTGGATGCGCTGGTTCAAGGCGCGCAAGTCGACTGTGCCGCAGGACAGCAAGTTTTCACCGTGGTTTCCGACCTGGCTGTTCCTGTTCGTCTGCCTGCAAGGCGCTTTCGGCGCCTGGACCGTGACGCAAAAACTGCAGCCCGTGATCGTCACCACCCATCTGCTGCTCGGCCTGACCTTGCTGGCGATGCTGACCTGGCTGGGCGCACGCCAAAGCGGCCACGCGCCGGTGGCGGCCGGTGCTGCCGGTCTGGTCAAGCCGGCGCTGGCCGGCCTGCTGCTGCTGGTCCTGCAGATTGCCCTGGGTGGCTGGGTAAGCACCAATTACGCTGCCCTGGCATGCACCGATTTTCCTACATGCCATGGCGCGCTGCTGCCGCAGATGGATTTCGCTAACGGCTTCACCCTATGGCGCCACCTGGGCATGACCGCTGACGGCGAATTCCTGTCGTTCCAGGCCCTGACGGCAATCCACTGGACCCATCGCAGCTTCGCTTTCGTGGTGATCGCCTTCGTCGTCTGGCTGGCTTGCAAAGCCTTGCGTACCGAAGGCCTGCAAAAAACCGGCCGCTGGCTGCTGATCGTTGTCGGCTTGCAATTGCTTACCGGCTTGTCTACCATTTTCCTGAACTGGCCGCTGGCCATCGCCGTAGCGCACAACGGTGGTGCGGCGCTGCTGCTGCTGTTGCTGGTCATGTTAAACTATAAGACTAGACTAGCTCCTGGCGTATCTCCGGTTTTTGGGGCGCCAAGCCATCCAGTAATTGCTGACCGCCTCAACCCGCATCCATGACCGCTTTGACCGTACCACCTAATCGAATTGCCCAGTACTGGGCGCTGACCAAGCCGCGCGTTACGCAGCTGGCGGTGTTTTGCGCGGTGATCGGCATGTTCCTGTCGACTCCGGGTTTGCCGGGCTGGCAACGTTTGATCGCCGCCACCATCGGCATCTGGCTGCTGGCCGGCGCCGCTTTTGCCATCAATTGCCTGGTCGAGCGCGAAATCGACTCGCGCATGGCGCGTACCGCCCGCCGGCCCATGGCGCGCGGCGAAATCACTGTACCGCAGACCCTGGTGTTTTCCGGCGTCATCGGCGGGCTCGGCATGTGGGTGCTGTACAACTTCGTCAATCCGCTCACCATGTGGCTGACCTTCGCCACGTTCCTCGGCTACGCCATCATCTACACCATCATCCTGAAACCGGCGACGCCGCAGAATATCGTCATCGGCGGCCTGGCCGGCGCCATGCCGCCGGCGCTGGGCTGGGCTGCAATCGCCAACGACGTGCCGATGCAAGCCTGGATCCTGGTGCTGATCATCTTCGTCTGGACCCCGCCGCATTTCTGGGCGCTGGCCATGTACCGCCGCGACGACTACGCCAAATCCGGCCTGCCGATGCTGCCGATCACGCACGGCATGAAATTCACCCAGTTCCAGATCTGGCTGTACACGATCGCCCTGGTTGCGACCACCATGCTGCCGTTCGCGGTCGGCATGAGCGGCCTGATCTACCTGGCCAGCGCGGCGGTGCTGGGCCTGATCTTCCTCTGGTACGCATGGCAGATCTACCAGCACTACACCGACCTGATCGCGCGCAAGACCTTCGCCTATTCGATCGTCTACCTGTCGTTGCTGTTCGCCGCCTTGCTGGTCGATCACTACCTCAAATTCTGAAAGCAAACATGAAGCGTGTTATTCCTGTCGTTGTGGCCGGCTTGCTGACGGCTTTGTCTTTAACCGCTTGCGGCGACAAGTCGGCGGGCGGCAGCCAGGAAATGACGCTGTCGCCGGCCAACAGTGCTTTCATCAACACCGACGTCACCGGCCTCGGCTACGCCCGCGATTTCGCCCTGACCGACCATACCGGCAAGCCGCGCACGCTGGCCGACTACAAGGGCAAGGCGGTAGTCGTGTTTTTCGGCTATACCCAATGCCCTGACGTCTGCCCGACCACCATGGTCGAAATGGCGAACGTGATGAAGGAACTGGGGCCGCAGGCAAGCAAGGTGCAGGTCCTGTTTGTCACCGTGGATCCGGAGCGCGATACGCAGGAGCTGCTGTCGAAGTATGTGCCGGCTTTCGATCCGAGTTTTGTCGGCCTGTACGGCGACCAGGCAGCGACCGACAAGGTGGCCAAGGAATTCCGCGTGTTCTACCAGAAAGTGCCCGGCAAGACCCCGGGCAGCTACACCATGGACCATACCGCCGGCAGCTATGTGTTCGATCAGGAAGGCCACATCCGCCTGTTCGTGCGCCACGGCCAGGGGCCTGATCCGATTGCCCACGACCTGAAGCTGCTGCTGAAATAATCGACAGGGTGTCTCTGTCGTTCCTGCTCAATCAAGGCAGAATCCTGTGCGGTTCTGCTTTTTTTTATCCGGCGATTAACGACTCTCCATTGGGTCTTCCATGAAGCGCAGGCGATGTTCGGCGTTCGGCAGAAAACATGCATCGCTGCGGCCGAATATGCGATAGCGGTTGCGGGCTGCCCAGCGGTAGAGGGCGTCCCTGATGAAGGATGGCAGCAGCCATGCTATCCAGGCAAGCTTCCACGGGAACCCCAGTTGATGCAGGACCCTGAAAATTGCGGCCGTGTGCTGATAAGTACGTCTGCCGTCAACCAGCAACAGCGTCTCAAGCGTGGTGATCTTCAAGCCGGCCCGGGCAAGCAGATCCATACCCGCCTTGGACTGAATCGAAGCAAACCGGAATACCCGTCGCTGGTCGTGCTTTAGCAGGAATTGCACCCATCTGGAGCAGAGCAGGCATTTTGCATCGAACACGATGATCATA
This sequence comes from Collimonas fungivorans, assembly GCF_028292705.1. Classification (GTDB taxonomy): domain Bacteria; phylum Pseudomonadota; class Gammaproteobacteria; order Burkholderiales; family Burkholderiaceae_D; genus Collimonas; species Collimonas fungivorans_B. The sequence goes on from NZ_JAQGLV010000151.1 coordinate 4,525, forward strand.
TGGCGATCTCTTCCTGTTCAATTTTCAGATAACCACGATACTCGGCGAGCACGCCGACCAGCGGCAAATACGCCGCCACATTGAAATGCAGTTTACCTGGGGAGGCGGTTTCTTCCGCCAGCACCGACGGCACGAGAAATCGCGGGCACGGAATACCGCACACAGTTATGCGCTGGAGCAGCATTGTCAGCCGGCCGTTGTCAGTCTTCAGCTTGAAGTGTAAATCTACCGGACCCAGGCGTTCGACCAGCGTTCCGGACTTGACCTGCATGCGCGAAATCATCGTGCGGCCAGGGTAGTGGCGGCGCCAGGTTTCTTGCCGGGAATCGGCATCCAGCTCAAACAGGAAATCGGTTTCTGCCGTTGCTTTCGGCAACGAAAACACCCTGCCCATCAGGCGTCCGATGACGGTTTGCGGGCTCTTCACCTCGCATCTGCCCGGCAAGCTGACGTTGCCGGCCATGTTGTGAAATATCTGCAGTTCGCGGTCGAGCGAATCGAAGTCTGCACCTAGCACTTGGCGATAGAGTGAATCTGCAGGACTCATCTTGTGTTGCTCTCCGTAGTGATCGCCAGTCCGTGCATGGCATCGCGGAAATCCTCAAGCTTGAGGATGCCGATGCAGGGAAATGCGCCGCGGCGTGTGATTTGATTGCGGGCGAGCTTGCCGGCAAGGATGGCGCTGGCCAAAACCGGGACATAAGGACCGTCGCCGTTTGCGGCAATTAGCGTCCAGCGGCGATGCTGTTTTTCGCCATCGATTCCAAGTCCATCCAGCTCAACGTGCATGGCGCCAGCGTCGGAGCCGAAGCGGATGAACAGGTCGCTGAGTTTTTTAAGGATCGCCGCGTGGCGCGACCAGTTTTGCACCAGTCCGGCCCGGCGCATTCCGCTCATCAGCCATACGCCGAAATGCAGTAATGGCAGCTCCAGTCCGGCGCCAAAGGAAACGCGTCGCACCCCTGGATAGCGTTCGGGGAAAAGCTGAAGGTCGGGGACATCGCAGTTTGCCAGCCAGCGGCCGCCAACCGGCGCCAGGTAATTCTGCCGGCGCAGTCCTTGCCAGCCGAAGGCCTGCTGCCAGCGTCCTGCGCGCCATTGTGGAAATGCGGCCCCGCAATAACCGAGGATCGCGCTGACAGTCGCTAACCCGCGTTCGGTGCGATTGCCGGGGCTGATGCCGACGTCGATGCCGTGCAGTTCGCTGAAATTTCCAGTCAGCTCATCCACCGCTGCGCTGGACAGGGCCGGCACCGAACTGGCGCCGCTCGTCACAAACAGATCAGCTTGCCTGGCGTCGGCATCCAGTTTTGTTATGCCAGAGACAAAATCGCGCCCGTCCGCCAGGTCTGCATAATGGACTCTCGCCTCAATGCAGGCGCGAGCCACTTCATATCCCTGTCCTTGGAACGGTCCGCTGGCGTGAATCACCATATCGGCCTGGCTTGCGCGGATCCGCGTTGCCAGTCCTGCTTCGGACACATCAATCCGGGATGCGGAGAATCGCTCGGTTGCAGTTCGTCGATTCAGGGAATCCGCCAGCACCTGCGCTGCGGCCATGTCTCTGCCGGCAATCGTGACATGAAGAAGGGGGTCGAGCACAAGGCGTTCAGCAAGCCTTCTTCCAAAAAAGCCGTATCCGCCGATCAGAAGCACTTTATACGCCGATTGGATGTTTCTTTCTTCCGTCATTAATCGTGCTCGGCAGGTAAGTAGCGATTAGTGTAGCACCCAGGGAAACGATTTCGGGGACAAAATAAAAGCCCCGGCAGCGTTGGCTGGCGGGGCTTTTGCAGGCTTGGGCTGCAAGATCGGCAATACCTTTATCAGGCAAACGCCGCCAGCGAACCCTTCATCTTCTTCAACGCAACCGCCTCGATCTGGCGTATCCGTTCGGCCGATACGCCAAACTCGTCTGCCAGCTCATGCAAAGTGGCGCCGGAGCCGTCGTCGTTGGCCAGCCAGCGGGCTTCGACGATACGGCGGGAGCGGTCGTCCAGCTTGCTCAGGGCCGATTCCAGGCCTTCCGACTGCATGCGGTCGTAGCGTTGCGCTTCCAGCACTTTGCTTGGCTCTTGCGCTTCGGTCGACAGGTAGGCGATCGGTGCAAACTTGTCGTCATCGTCGTCGGTCGGTGCTTCCAGTGCGATGTCGCGGCCGGTCAGGCGCGTTTCCATCTCGATCACTTCTTCGCGCTTGACGTTGAGGGTCTTGGCCAGCGCATCGACCTGGGCCGGCGTCATGGCGTCCAGGCCTTCCTTGTGGCTGCGCAGGTTGAAAAACAGCTTGCGCTGCGCCTTGGTGGTGGCTACTTTCACCAGGCGCCAGTTTTTCAGGATGTATTCATGCATTTCGGCCTTGATCCAGTGCATGGCGTACGACACCAGCCGTACACCCTGGTCCGGGTCGAAGCGCTTGACGGCCTTCATCAGGCCGATATTGCCTTCCTGGATCAGGTCGGCATGCGGCAAGCCGTAGCCGAGGTAGCCGCGGGCGATCGAAACCACCAGGCGCAAATGCGACAGCACCAGCTTCTGGGCGGCGCCGAGGTCGTTTTTGTCGCGTAATTGTTGCGCCAAAGAAATTTCTTCATCGTGTGTCAACATCGGCAGGCGATTGACTGCCGAGATATACGCGTCAATATTCCCCAGCGTACCGGAAAAGCCGAGCGCCAGGGCGCTGGTGTCGGTGGGCATTAATGCAGTGTTGACGGACGGATTCTTCATTCTTTCTCCTTGCTGTCCGGCCAGCTGAAGCTGCCGGTAGATCAACGATCAGACCTTTGACTTGAATATATTAGCACTCTCTATTGTTGAGTGCTAATAGGATTTGTTAAAGAGTGTATATAGGCGGTTGCTATCGGTATTATTCTTTTGATTGTTCGAAGCAGATATTTAGAGAGGCAAACCGAAGGAAAGTTGCGTCCATATTAAAGCAAATGCTGCATAGCCGCACGGCAGCTCCGAAAAGGGCCGTCAGACCGCCAGATCAGGCGTCATCTCAAGGAAATCGTCGTAGGGCGGGTGCAGCAGGAAAGCGCGCAGCTGCGCCAGGTGCGTGCTGTCGGCGATGCTGATGTACAAGCGCGCCGGCGGCTTGCGCAGCAGGCGGTTCAGGGTGACGCGCAAGGTCAGGTTGCCGATGCAGCAAAAACAGCCGGGCGCAATCCTTTTGATATCGAGATCCTGTTCGAGTCCAGGCGGCAGTGTCGCCGGCTTGCCGTCAGGCAGGCCTTCTAGTATGAGGGCAGTAGCGAGATGGACGCCGCTCCGTGCCAAGTCTTGCTCCAGGGCGTCGTAGATGGCGGCTTCGCGCATGCCGGCCGAGCCGCCGCTGACCAGGGTGGTGAGGGTCATCCGCCTTTTTTGGACAACTTTCCTGGGTCAACGCCGAGCTGCTTCAATTTGCGGTACAGATGGGTGCGTTCCAGTCCGGTTTTTTCGGCCACCCGGGTCATGCTGCCGCTTTCGCGGATCAGGTGATATTCAAAGTAGGCGCGCTCGAAAGCATCGCGTGCCTCGCGCAGGGGCAGGCCGAACGAAGACGAGAACAGGCTCTCGGAGGCGACCGCCACCGATGGCAGCGCCGTGATATGGGCCGCTTCCGACGACGCCGGATTGTTAAAAACGCCGGCGGTGACCACCGTATCATTCGATTCGCCGGAAGCCGCGGCCGGCTGCGGATACAGGGTTGGGGCGCGGGCGGTCTTGGGACCTTGCGACAAGCCTTGCTGGACTGCTTTCAACAGCTTTTGCAGGGCAATCGGTTTTTCCAGGAAATTCAGGGCGCCGATGCGGGTCGCCTCTACCGCGGTGTCGATAGTGGCGTGGCCGGACATCATGATGACAGGCATGGTCAGCAAGCCGTCGCGCTGCCATTCCTTCAATAGGGTGACGCCGTCGGTATCCGGCATCCAGATATCGAGCAGCACCAGATCGGGCACGCCGCCGTGACGAAATTCGCGAGCCTGTTGTGCATTTTCCGCGGCGGTTACTACATGCCCCTCGTCACCTAAAATCTCCGAGAGCAATTCCCGAATTCCCATTTCGTCGTCAACGACTAGGATGTTAGCCATGCGGTAGCCTTCCCATTTCCTGTTGCATCAAATCCCACTGTATGGACTGTTCGGACAGTCCAGTTAAGTTATCAATGTCTATTTATTTTATTTTCGCGTCCGGATACGTATGCTATATCAGCAAATCGTCAATTTGCAGCTGTTCTCGATCAAATTATGGCCGAATCGGCATTCGTGGCTAACTTTAACAGCAAAATCAGGATTTTTGCGCCCTTTGTGTCGCTTCGGTTCTGCAGATCGATGCGGCCGCCGTGTTCGTCGATGATTTTTTTCACCATCGGCAAACCCAGGCCGGTGCCGCGCGGCTTCGACGTGACGTAGGGTTCGAAGGCCCGGGCCAGTATCTTGGGCGAGAATCCCGAACCATTGTCGGTGATCGATAGCCGTACCGCGGTGCGCGACAGGCCGTCCGAACTTTGATAGCTGACGCGCTCGGTCACCAGGTCGATGCGCGGCGGGGTCGCATCGTCGGCGCGGTCGAGCACGGCGTCCTGGGCGTTTTGCAAAAGATTATGGATCACCTGCCGCAGCTGGGTGGCGTCGCCCATGATCAGCGGCAGGTCCGGCGCCAGCGAGGCATGGATCATGTCGCGCTCGTCGCCGGCCAGGTAGAGGTGCAGGATTTCGGCCACCAGCACGTTCAGGTCCAGCTCGCCCAATACCGCCGGCGGCGTCTTGGCGTAGTCGCGGAAATCGTCCACCATGCGCTTCATGGCGGCCACCTGGTTGACAATGGTGTCGGTGCTTTTCTTCAGGATCGCCGCGTCCTGGGTCATCAGCTTGTCTTCCAGCTTCATCTGCAGGCGTTCGGCCGAGAGCTGGATCGGCGTCAGCGGATTCTTGATTTCATGCGCCAGGCGGCGCGCCACTTCACCCCAGGCGATCGAACGCTGGCCGGAGATGACGTCGGAAATATCGTCGAACACCACCACGTAGCCGGTACGGTTTTCTACCGGCAGGCGCGAGCCGCGCGCCAGCAGGATGATGTCGTCGCTGTCGCTGTTCTCGCCGCTGTCGACCCGGCGCGGGATCTCGATCTGCTGCTGCCAGTGCAGCAGTTCGGCGCCGATCTTGCCGGTGGCGAACTGCGCGTTCTGTTCCGAGAAGGCGTTGACGATGACTTCGGCGAAGTGGGCCAGGCCGTCGATGATGGTCAGCGGCTGGCCGATGTGCGGCGAAAAATCGTATTGCAGGATGCGCCCCACCGACTGGTTGCTGGTGACCAGGCGGAAATCGCCGTCCAGCACCATCACTCCGGCCGACATGTTGGCCAGCACCGATTCCAGGTAGGCCTTGGCGTTTTCCAGCTCGCTGCGGTTTTTTTCCACGGCGGCGCGGGCGTCGTACAACTGGCGCGTCATCAGGTTGAAGGATTGGGTCAGGACACCCAGTTCGTCCGAGGTGGCGACAATCGGCCGCGGCGACAGGTTGCCTTCGGCCACGGCCTTGGTGCCTTCGGCCAGCAGCAGCAAGGGCTTGGCGAGGTCGGTGGCGATCAGGAAGCCGCTGACGATGGCGCCGAACACAGCCAGCAGCAAGGTCAGGGTCAGGGTCCCGGTATACATTTTGCGCAGGCCGGTACGGCCTACCGAAAGCTCTTGATATTCGGCCGAGGCAGCGGCGACGAGGCCGATGTTGGAGGCCAGGTAGGCCGGCACCGGCTGTATCATTTGCAGGAAATGTGTTTCGTTTTGCAAGGACGAACTTCTCAGCGGCGCCGGAATGGCGACGATCACGCGCTGGCGCAGGTTGGCAGCGTCATTGCCGTTCTCCGGTTTGCCGCTGCTGCCGGGGGCGTCGAGGTCGCTATCGAGCTGGGCATAACCGCGCGGCAAGCGCGCCCGCTGCAACATCGCGGCGGTCGGCAAGCTGGGCACCAGGGTTCCCAGGTGGCCGCCGACGGAAGCGATCACCTGGCCGTTGGCGGTGACGATTGACGCTTCCAGGTTCTGGTCGCCAAGCCGGCCCAGCTGGGTTGCCTGCGCCGAGTTGGACAGTTCCGACCATTCGGCCGCCAGTGTACGCGCCCTGGCGCTGAGGTCGCTGAGCGATGCGTCCAGGGCGGCATGGCTCAGGTTGACGCCGGCCTGCAAGGCGGTCTCGACGTGTACGTTGAACCAGGATTCAATCGAACGCGACGCGAACTGCACCGACACCAGGTAAATCACGGCGCCCGGCAAGATGCCGACCAGCGCGAACATGAGCACCAGTTTGGCGGTCAGCCGGGAGCCGAACTTGCGGCGTTTGTAGCGTTTGTACAGGCGTACCAGCAGCAGGCAGACCAGCAAGAACAGCGCCACCGCCATCAGCACGTTCAAGCCAAGCAGCCAGGTGTAGTGCTGGTTGAAAAAATCAGAATTGGCGGATGCCGAAGACAGCAGGAACAACAGGACACAGACAATGGCGCCGCCTACCACCAGCAGATAGCGTAATGCGCGCGACACGGCTATTCCGCCTTGTAGTTGAAACTCTTCCAGTCGGAAGAAAAGCGCCAGTCGCTATTGTTGAGTGCGTTGACCTGGAACGGCTTGGACAGCAGCCCGAGGTCGAGGCCCATGCGCACCGCGACCCGGTACACCTCGCCCTGCTTGAGCGCGCTCTTGTCGGCGATCAGCCAGCGGCTGGGGCGGCGGATCAGGGACAAGGCCTCGTCCAGCGTACTGAAGCTCTGCTGCAGGCTGCCGTTGATGGCAACGTTATAGCGCCGCGTGATGACGTTGTATTGCAGACGGATGGTCTGGGTGGCGGTAATCGCCTTTTCATCGAACCAGTACCAGCGCGGTCGCGTCAGCTCGATATCGGTGGTGAAATACAGGGTGACGCCGCGGTTGATCACGTCTTCCAGGCCGCGGTTGAGATCGAAGGAAAACGTCGCCGACAGGCGGTAGCCGTCGTCGCTGGCTTCGATATGGGCCTGACTCAATTCAACGCCATCCGATGCAAAGGACGGCGGGCTAAAAGACAGAGCCAGCAGCAAGGCCAGCAGCCAGTATTTTATGAATTGAGGCAATGGTCGCGTCACTGGTTTCAGGTATGGTAAAAAGTTATCGCAAAAGGGTGTTAGTACTATAAGGACTCAGCACTTCTGGAACAGCGCGTAAAACAGGCCATCATGGTCGTGTTCGGCATCGGCGGTCGGCAGCAGCTGCCCCGGCGCCGGCAGCCTGCGCGCATTGTTGCGCGCGGCAAAGGCGACTGCCTGGGCTTCCGATTCCTGTGGCCATACGGAACATGTTACGAGTAACAATTTACCATCCGGGCGTAGCATCTGCCAAAGATTGTCCAGAATCTTTGCCGAAAGTGTTGCAAGTTGCTCGGTATCGGTCTTGCGCCGCAGCCAGCGTATGTCGGGATGGCGGCGCACGATGCCGGAGGCGGTGCAGGGGACGTCGGCCAGGATGCGGTCGAACAGCTGGCCGTCCCACCAGTCGCCGCCCTGGCTGCCGGTGCCGGCGTCGCCCAGCTGTAGCTTGGCCTGCAGTTGCAGGCGCTGCAGGTTCTGGGTGATGCGCAGCAAGCGTTTGGGATTGTTGTCCAGCGCGGTCAGCTCGACCGCGGCGGTTTCCAGGATGTGGCCGGTCTTGCCGCCAGGGGCGGCGCAAGCGTCCAGCACCCGCATGCCGTCTTGCAGGTCCAGCAGCGGCGCGGCAAGCTGGGCGGCGGCGTCCTGCACCGAGGCCAGGCCGTCTTCAAAACCGGGGATCTGGGCTACCGGCATGGCTGTGTCCAGGCGTATTGCGTCGGGGCCGATCTGCCGTGCCGTGATGGCGTGGCTTGCCAAAGTGTCCAGGTAAGCGGCGACCGAAGTCTTGCGGCGGTTGACGCGCAAGGTCAGCGGCGGCGCTGCATTGCCGGCGGTGAGGATGGCTTGCCACTGCTGCGGGTAGGCAGCTTTCATGCGGTCTATCCACCACACCGGATAATTCCAGAGGCCGAACGGGGTTTTGATGGCAGCCGCCACCAGCGCTTCGCGCTCGCGCAGGAAACGCCGCAGCACCGCATTCACCATGCCTTTGGCGTGGGCCATCTGTGGATCGGATGAGACCGCGGTGACGGCCTGGTTGACCACCGTGAAATTCTCGTAAGCCGGATCGTCGACATCGGCCAGCAGGCACAGGGCCGCGCACAGCAGGCAATGCAGCAGGGTAGGTTCCGGCGGCCGGCTGGCCAGGTTGCCGAGCAAGGTTTCGGCGCGGCCGATGCCGCGCATGGTGCGGTAAGCGATGTCCTGGATCGCGCCGCGCGTTGGCGCCGGCGCTGCCGATTGTGCAAATACCTGGGTCAGCGCCTGCGGCAGCGCCGCGCCGTCGCGCACCAGGGCGATGGCTTGGGCTGCGCCTAACAGGCTAAAGGCGAGAGAGTCTTTTTTGAGGGTCGAATAGGTCACAAGTGGTTCAGGTCGGTTCTGCGGGTATGGGTTGTTGGAAAATCGGTTCTTGTTCAGTTTTTAGTTAACGCAAGCTTGATGCCCAGGGCAATGAAAGCGGCGCCTACCGTGCGTTCCAGCCAGTGCTTGATCTGCGGATTGTTGCTGGCGTGCCGTGTCAGGGTGCCGGCCAGCATGGCGGTGCCGCTGTTCCAGCACAGCGTGACGACCGAAAATACTGCGCCAAGCAGCAAGAAGGCAGCGATCTTGTGCGGCGAATCATGGCGCACGAACTGCGGGAAAAAAGACAGGAAAAACAAGATCACCTTGGGATTGAGCACATTGGTGATCAGGGCCTGGACAAAAATCGTCTTGTGCGAACGCAGGTCCAGCTGCGGCTGCTGTTCGCTGGCGGCAGCTTTCTTGCTGAGCAACATCCTGATCCCGAGATACACCAGGTAGGCGCCGCCCGCCAGCTTGACCGCCATGAAGGCGGTGGCCGAGGCTGCCAGCAGCGCCGTCAGGCCGAAGGCCGACAGGGTCGCATGGATGCAGCAGCCGGCGGTGATGCCAAGCGCGGACAGCAGGCCGGCGCGTCGGCCCTGCGCCACGCTGCGGCCGACAATATAGGCGGTATCCGGGCCGGGAGTGGCATTGAGCAGCAGGACAGCCATCAGGAACAGGCCAAAATCGGTAATGCCGAAGGAAATCATGACGCAGCTAGACAGGATGGTAACAACGCGATTGTAGCGGGGATATGGTCGCTCACCTACAGTTAGGTGGCGATTGCGACAGGAAAAAGTGAAATTTTCGAATTGCTTGACAGTAACAATTCTTTGCCATAACGGTTTGACCCGGC
>NZ_JAQGLV010000182.1 GCF_028292705.1 Collimonas fungivorans
CCGCTGTCGAAGGCCATGACCTGGATTTCCAGCCGCGCCTGGCGCCAGACTACCTGCACCGGTTCCGCCAGGCCGTCCCAATGGACGGCGCTGCGCAAGACATCCTGGCGCGCGATCACCTGGTCCATGGCCGCGACGAAACGATCCAGCAGTTCCTTGCTTTCGAAGCTCATCAGCAAGCGCGTCAGATAGGCGTCGCCTTCCTGCTGCAGCAGGTGATGAAAGAGGATGCCTTCCTGCAGCGGCGCCAGCGGATAGATATCCTGGATATTCGCTGCGCCGCCCGGCGTGGCCTCTACGATCCTGTCGATCTGCGCCGGCTCCAGCCGCACCAGAGGCAGCATCTCCGGCGTGATCCTGGGCGGCGCCGCGGCCGGCTGTCCTTGCGGGATGACGGCGGCCCAGCTCAGCAGCGCTTGCTTGTGCAGTTTCAGCGACGCCATCATGGCGGGTGTCAAGGCGCCGCGCGGCGCTTTGATCACCAGCTCTCCATCTTCAACGCGAACGCTGATCTTGCTCTCTTCCAGCAGCTCGATCAGTGCTTCCGCTTCGGTTGCGCTCACAGCTTTCATAGTCTGAACTCCTCGGTTTCCTGTTCTGAATCCAACACAGCGAATTGTGTGGGGATGGCCTTGCGGGCTGCGGCGATTTGCGGGATGCCTGGCGTTTGCGACTGCGTGACTGCCGCCGCCATCGCAGCCAGGCTGGGCTGGGCAAACAAGGCGCGGATATCGATAGCCCAGCGGCGGCAGCGCAGCTGTTCCAGCAGTTGCACCGCCAGCAGCGAATGGCCGCCGAGCTCGAAGAAACTGTCGTGCCGGCCCACCCGTTCGACACCCAGCAGTTCGCTCCAGATCTGCGCCAGGACCAGCTCAGTCTCGCCGGCCGGCGCTTCGTAGTCCTGGCGCTTAAAGGCATCGTCCTCGGGCGCAGGCAATGCCTGGCGGTCGAGTTTGCCGTTGGCTGTCAGCGGCAAGGAATCGAGCTGCACATAGGCCGCCGGCAGCATGTAGTCAGGCAGGTTCATCCCCAGTTGCGCGCGCAATGCTGCCGGATCAAGCTGGCCGGCATCCGGCTCGGCCACCACATAGGCCACCAGCCGCTGACCGCCCAGCCCATCCTCGCGCGCGACAACCACCGCTTCGCGCACGCCGGCGATGGCGGCCAGCCGGGTATCGATCTCGCCAAGCTCGATGCGAAAGCCGCGAATCTTCACCTGGAAATCGTTGCGGCCCAGATAATCGATGGCGCCGTCATCGCGCCAGCGGCCGAGATCGCCGGTCCTGTAAATGCGGCCGCCTTCTACGAAAGGATCGGCCAGGAAACGCTGTTCGGTCAGCGCCGGCTGGTTCAGGTAGCCACGCGCCACTTGCACGCCGCCGATATAGAGTTCGCCCGTCACGCCCAACGGTACCGGCTGCATGCGCCCATCCAGCAGGTAGATGCGGGTGTTGGCGATCGGCCTGCCGATCGGCAGCGATGCTGACTCGTCGCCCGACACGCAGGTCCAGGCGGTGACGTCCACCGCCGCTTCAGTCGGTCCATACAGGTTATGCAGCCCGGCATGCGGCAATTGCGCAAGGAACTGACGCGCCAACGGTGCCGGCAACGCCTCGCCGCTGCATATCACCCTGGTCACGCTGGCGCAGGCGGCGGCCGCCTCGTCGTGGTTCAGGAAAACCTGCAACATGGACGGCACGAAATGCAGCGTAGTCACACCGGCGCTGCGGATCAGTTCGCTGAGGTAGGAAGGATCCTTGTGTCCGCCCGGGCGCGCCATCACCAGCTGCGCCCCGGCCATCAGCGGCCAGAAAAATTCCCATACCGACACATCAAAGCTGAACGGCGTTTTTTGCAGCACCACGTCGTGCGCAGCCAGGCGATAAGCCTGCTGCATCCACTGGATGCGATTGACGATTCCCCGGTGTTCGTTCATCACGCCTTTCGGCTGGCCGGTGGAGCCGGAGGTATAGATCACGTAGGCAAGATGGCTTTCCGTCAGTCCGAGCTCGGCGGGAACAAGATTGCCTTCATCGTTTACCGGGTCGGTATCCGGCACCAGCAGCTGCACCTGTTGCCCGGGCAGGCGGCTGGCCAGGTTCGCCTCGGTAAGCACCGCTACCGGCGCGCAGTCGCGCAGCATGTGCTCCAGGCGACCGTCAGGATACGCCGGGTTCAGCGGCACATAGGCGCCGCCTGCCTTGAGCGTAGCCAGCAAGGCCACCACCATCGCCTCGCTGCGCTCCAGGAAGATGCCGACCTTGACGTCCGGCCTTACACCCAGCGCACGCAGCCGCCGCGCCAGGTGGTTGGCCCTGGCGTTGAGTGCGGCGTAGCTCAGGCGGCGTCCCTCGCACTGCACGGCAGTGGCCTGCGGCTGTTGCACCGCCTGTTGCTCGAACAACTGGTGCAGCAGCAACTGCCTTGGATACTCAGTTGCCGTGCGATTGAAACCATGGATCAGCTGGTGGCGCTCGGAAGCGGGCATGGCCTCGATCGCCTGCAGCGGCATATGGGGAGCTTGTTCCAAAGCCTGCACCAGGCTCCGCAAGACTTGCTGCATAAACTCGCAGACCCGCTGCGCCGATACGCTAACGTCGATTTCCGCGCACAGTTCGAAACCTACGCCGAGGTCGTCGACATGGAGCACAAACGGATAATTGGTGCGGTCATGGCCGCCGAGGTGCTCTATGCCTTCCATCGCTGTACTGCTTGCGTCGCCTTCGTGGCTGTAGCGGTAATT
>NZ_JAQGLV010000232.1 GCF_028292705.1 Collimonas fungivorans
CGCGAATTCGATCCGCTTGAATTCGACCGTTTTACCCGGCTGCAGGAACTGACGCGGATGATGGCGGAGAGCGTCAATGACGTCGCCTCGCTGCAAAAGAACCTGACCAATACGGTAGACGGCGCCAACGCCGACTTGCTGACCCAGCGCCGTTTGACGCGTGACCTGCAACAGGATCTGATGCACGTGCGCATGGTGCAGTTTGCCAGCATTGCCGAGCGTCTGTACCGGCTCACGCGCCAGGTCGCCAAGGAACTGGACAAGCGCGTCAACCTGGATATCCGCGGCAGCAACGTGGAAATCGACCGCAGCGTACTGGAAAAAATGATCGCTCCGTTTGAGCATCTGCTGCGTAACGCCATCGTGCACGGCATCGAATCGCGTGAAGCGCGGCGCGCCGCCGGCAAGAACGAAACCGGTGAACTGAAGATTGAAATCCGGCAGGACGGCAACGAAATCCTGATCCAGCTGTCGGATGACGGCGAGGGCCTGAACCTGCAGCGCATCCGCGACAAGGCGCGCACGATTGGCTTGCTGGAAAGCGATGAACAGATATCCGACCTGGAAACCACGGACCTGATTTTCCGTCCCGGCTTTTCTACCGCGACCGATATTACGGAACTGGCCGGCCGCGGCGTCGGCATGGACGTGGTGCGCTCCGAAGCAGCATCGCTGGGCGGCCGTGTCGCCGTCAGCAGCGATCCTGGCCAAGGCACGCATTTCACGATCCACCTGCCGTTGACGCTGGCAGTCACCCAGGTGGTGCTGTTGACCACCGGCGGCAGCACTTATGCCGTGCCGTCCGCGCTGGTGGAGCAGGTGCAGCAATTGAAGGCGAAGGCGCTGGCCGCAGCCTACAACGACGGTTCGCTGATCTGGCAAGGGCATAAAGTGCCGCTGCAATATTTGTCGACCTTGCTGGGCGATACCGAGATGGTGCCGGTGGCGCAGCAATATTCGCCTATCATCATCCTGCGCAGCGGCAACGACCGGGTAGCGATACACGTCGACGAAATCGTCGGCAACCGAGAAGTCGTGGTCAAGAATATCGGCCCGCAGCTGTCACGCATGATCGGCATTGCCGGCGCTACCGTGCTGGGTTCGGGCGATATCGTGCTGATCTTGAATCCGGTGCCGGTGGCAATGCGGCAGTTATCCAATGCGGCCCACGAATTGCGGGCGCCGCGGCAATCACACCTGGCTACCCACGAAACACTGGGCGCGGTAGCGGAAATGAGCGTCAGCGCCGAATCCGGCTCACCGCAAGCAGCCCAGGCAGTGCAGGGCCTGCGCAGCCAGAACGTGGTGATGGTGGTCGACGATTCGCTGACTGTACGCCGGGTTACCCAACGCTTGCTGTCGCGTGAAGGTTACCAGGTGGTGCTGGCGAAAGACGGTGTCGACGCGCTGGAACAGCTGCAGGCGATTACGCCTGACGTGATGCTGGTGGATATTGAAATGCCGCGCATGGATGGCTTCGATTTGAGCCGCAACATCCGCAACGACGAACGCACCCGTCATATCCCTATCATCATGATCACGTCGCGTACCGCGGCCAAGCATCGCAGCTATGCGATGGAGCTGGGCGTCAACGAGTACCTGGGCAAGCCGTATCAGGAGGATGAGCTGATCAGCACCATCAAGTCTTTCATCAAGAAAGAAGTCAACACCCTGCAATAACACTTTATGCGCATGCATGGAAGACAGGTCTTCCATGCATGCGCATAATTTTCCTTACTCCGCATTCACCGTCTTCACCACCGCATAACGCTGCAAGGTTGCCTTACGTGCCTCATCGTGCTGCACCAGCGGGAGCGGATAGTCCTGTCCCAGCCTGATTCCGGTTCGTTCCAGCTCTTGCGCGGGCGCCAGCCAAGGCGCGTGGATATGTCTGTTGCCGAGAGCGGACAATTGCGGCAGGTAGCGGCGGATGAACTTGCCGTCGGCATCGAATTTTTCAGACTGGGTAATGGGATTGAAAATGCGGAAATAGGGTTGCGCATCGCAACCCGACGACGCAGCCCATTGCCAGCCGCCGTTATTGGCGGCGAGATCGTAATCGTTGAGGTGCTCGGCAAAGTAGCGTTCGCCCCAGCGCCAGTCGATGCCGAGATCCTTGATCAGGAACGACGCCGTCACCATGCGCAGGCGATTGTGCATATAGCCGCTCTGATTGAGTTGCAGCATGGCGGCATCGACCAGCGGATAGCCGGTCCGGCCATCGCACCAAGCCAGGAACAGGCTGCGTGCGCGCTCGCCGCTTTCCCATCGGATGGCGTCGTATTCCGGCTTGAAAGCGGCTCGCGCTACGTGCGGGTGATGATGCAGGATCATGAAGTAAAAATCGCGCCAGATCAGCTCCGACAGCCATATTGCGGCGCCGCCGGCCGCCGCGCCCTGGTGTAGCGCCTGATAAGCCAGGCGGGCCAGCGTGCGAATCGAAATAGTGCCGAAGCGCAGGTGTATTGAAAGATACGATGGCCCCTTGATGGCCGGGAAATCGCGGCTCTGGCCGTATTGCCCTATACGCGGCATGAAGTCCTCCAGCAGACCGGAAGCGCCAGACATGCCTGGCGCGATCTTCAGCTCTCTCAGGTTGGTTTTCTTGAAGCCTAGCGCGGCCAGGCCGGGTATCTTTTCGGGGGGCGAGGAAGGCGGTAGTGCAAGACGTGCCGCATATTTTTCTATCGGGTAGGGTTTCAGGAAAAACGGGCCATCTGCTGCAGCCAGTCTTTTCATCCAGGCATTCTTGTAGGGCGTGAATACAGAAAACGGCTGGCCCGCCGTGGTCAGCACCTCCTCGCATTCAAAAATCACCTGGTCCTTGTAGCTGTGCCAGGCACGGCCATCGGCGGCCAGTGTTCTGGCGACGCCGGCATCGCGCTGCCGTGCCTGCGGTTCGTAATCGTGGTTGCTGAACACGGCGTTGACGCCAAGCTGCCGTGCCAGCGCAGGGATGACATCGCTGGCGGGACCATGGCGTACCAGCAGTCCGCCGCCCAGTTTGCGCAGCTCCAGGTCGAGCTCGGTCACGCTGCCGTGGATGAATTCGACCCGGCGATCGGCGCCTAGGCCGGCATCCAGCAATGGCTGCAGGATATCGGTGTCGAACACGAATACGCAGAATACTGCCGCGCTGCTTTTTAATGCATGGTGCAGGGCCGCATGATCGGACATGCGTAAATCGCGACGAAACCAGACCAGGGATTTCTCAAATTGCGGCATGAGGGCGATAATGTATACAAAAAATGAATGATTGTGAGGCAACGCCGAGGTGGGCTTGCGAGGACTTTACCCGACAAGCAACACTATTCAAAGCGGCTTTAGCGTATTCAAAACTGATAAAATGCGGTCCATGGCCAAGCTAGACACAACTCCGGACGATTCTCCAGCGCGCAAGACCAGCGCGAAGGCCGGCGCGGATTCTCCGCCCCTGAACCTGACAAATCATTTCCTTATTGCAATGCCTTCCATGCTGGATCCTGTTTTCGGCGGGACCGTGGTGTATTTGTGTGAGCACAATGCCAACGGCGCGCTGGGCGTGGTGATCAATAAACCGACCGACATGACCATGCAGGTATTGTTCGACCGCATCGATCTGGAGCTTGAAATCAGCCCCGGATTAGGCGGGCTGGAATTCGGCGACCCGATTGCCGAACGGCCCGTGATGTTCGGCGGCCCGGTGCAGGTCGAGCGCGGGTTTGTGCTGCACGCGCCCATCAAGAACTATTCGTCGACCTTGAAAGTGACGGACCAGATCGCCATGACCACCTCCAAAGACGTACTGGAAGAAGTGGCGCACGGCAGCGGGCCGCAGCGCATCCTGGTCAGCCTGGGCTGTTCCGGCTGGAGCGCCGGCCAGCTGGAAAGCGAGATTGTCCACAACGGCTGGCTGACTGTCGCCGCCGATCCCGCCATCATTTTCGAATTGCCGATTGCCGAGCGGTTTGCCGCCGCGGTCAACCTGCTGGGCATTTCGCCGTATATGCTGACTGCGGAATCCGGACGTGCCTGAATTGATAAATGCGTTGATGAATGCGTTGCTGCAAGATCTGTGCGGGAGCCGGGCATGACGGGGTTGACGGGCACCGTGCTGGGTTTTGATTTCGGCCTGAAGCGCATCGGCGTGGCGGTCGGCAATACCTTGCTGAAGCAGGCGCAGCCGCTGCAGGTCATCAGCGCTGCCACCAATGACGGCAAATTTGCTGAAATCTCGGTCCTGATCAAAGAGTGGCAGCCGGTGTTGTGCGTGGTAGGCCTGCCCCTGCATCCGGACGGCGCGACACACGAGATGAGCGTCCGCTGCCAGCGCTTTGCCAACCAGCTGCACGGCCGCTACGATGTAGCGACGGTGCTGGTCGATGAACGCTACTCGTCTGCGGTGATCAAGCAGCAGCGTGGAGAAGTGATCGACGACCAAGCCGCGGCGATCATTCTGCAGCAGTATTTTGATGATTTATCCGAATGACTTTGACTTTGCGGTGAAGATGCAATGACTACTACTCCCCAATTCGCCCAATTCGATGCCGAAGCGCTGTACCAGGTGCTTGAGGCAAAAGTAAAGACAGCCCTGGCGCAAGCCGACAATGTCGCCGTCATCGGTATCTACTCAGGCGGCGCCTGGATCGCCGAGCGGCTGGTCGCGGCCTTGAACCTGAACCCGGCTGAGCGTCTGGGATTTATCGATGTCTCGTTCTATCGCGACGACTTTTCCGAAAAGGGCCTGCGCGCCGACATCAAGCCGACCCAGATCCCGTTCGACGTCGATGACGCTACCATCCTGCTGGTGGACGACGTGCTGTACACCGGACGCACCACGCGCGCGGCGATCAACGAACTGTTCGACTACGGCCGCCCCAAAAAAATCATGCTGGCGGCGCTGATCGACCGCGGCGAGCGCGACTTGCCGGTGGCCGCCGATTTCATCGCCGATGCAGTCACGCTGCAGCCGGGTCAGTCCCTGCAACTTCAACGCGCCGACGACGGCAGCTTCACTTTAGACATCCAATCCAATGCTTAATCCCCAACTCAATAAAAACGGCGAACTGCAACATCTGTTGACTATCGAGGGACTGCCGACTTCCGTCGTCACGCACATTCTGGACACAGCGTCTTCCTTTGTCGGCGTCAGCGACCGCGACGTCAAGAAAGTGCCGCTGATGCGCGGCAAGAGCGTGTTCAACCTGTTCTTTGAAAACTCGACCCGCACCAGGACTACTTTCGAGATCGCTTCCAAGCGTCTGTCGGCCGATGTGATCAACCTGAATATCTCCGCCTCCAGCGCCAGCAAGGGAGAATCGCTGCTGGACACGATCGACAACCTGTCGGCCATGCACGCCGACATGTTCGTAGTGCGCCACGCCCAGTCCGGTGCGCCTTACCTGATCGCCAAGCACCTGACCGACACCAGGCAGCACCACGTCCACGTTGTGAACGCGGGCGACGGCCGCCATGCCCACCCGACCCAGGGTTTGCTGGACATGTACACGATCCGGCACTACAAGAAAGACTTCAGCAACCTGACGGTGGCGATTGTCGGCGACATCCTGCACAGCCGCGTGGCCCGTTCCGACATCCACGGACTGACTACCCTGGGCGTGCCGGAAGTGCGCGCCATCGGCCCGCGCACCTTGCTGCCCAGCGGCCTGGAGCAGATGGGCGTGCGCGTCTTCACCGACATGAACGAAGGATTGAAGGGGGTCGACGTGATCATCATGCTGCGCCTGCAGAATGAGCGCATGAGCGGCGCCTTGCTGCCGTCGGCGCAAGAATTCTTCAAGAGCTACGGCCTGACGCCAGAGCGTCTGGCGCTGGCCAAGCCGGATGCGATCGTGATGCATCCGGGGCCGATGAACCGCGGCGTGGAAATCGACTCGGCGGTTGCCGATGGCGCGCAGGCGGTGATATTGCCGCAGGTGACATTCGGCATCGCGGTGCGGATGGCGGTCATGAGTATCCTGGCCGGGAACTGAAGTTGCATTGCCCCGAGCCTGAATCCAGATAATTATTTATAGAATCGCCACGACATTTACAGATGAAACTTCACATCAAAAACGGCCGCCTGATCGACCCCGCAAATAATATCGACGCACAGCAGGATCTGTATATCGCCGCCGGCAAGATTGTCGGCGTCGGCAGCGCGCCGGCTGATTTCTCCGCCAACAAGACGATTGACGCCAGCGGCCTGGTGGTGGCGCCGGGCCTGGTCGACCTGAGCGTGCGCCTGCGCGAGCCCGGTTACGAATACAAGGCCACGCTGGAATCGGAAATGCAGGCAGCCATGCAAGGCGGCGTCACCAGCCTGGTATGTCCGCCCGATACCGATCCGGTGCTGGACGAACCGGGCCTGGTGGAAATGCTGAAGCACCGCGCCAAGAGCCTGAACCAGGCGCATGTCTATCCTCTGGGGGCTTTGACGGTCGGCCTCAAGGGCAAGGAACTGACGGAGATGGCTGAGCTGACCGACGCCGGCTGCATCGGATTCGCCCAGGCGGAAGAGCCGATCCTGGACACCACTGTGCTGCTGCGCGCCATGCAGTACGCCCGCACCTTCGACTATACGGTCTGGCTGCGCCCGCAAGACCCTTACCTCGGCCATGGCGGCATTGCCCATAGCGGCGCGGTGGCTTCGCGGCTCGGCCTGTCGGGCGTGCCGACCATGGCGGAAACGATCCGCCTGCAAACCATTTTCGAACTGGTGCGTGCGACCGGCGCCCGTGTGCATTTGTGCCGCATTTCGTCGGCGCCGGGACTGGAACTGATCCGGGCCGCCAAGAAAGAGGGCCTGCCGATCACTTGCGACGTCGGCGCCCATCACATCCACATGACGGATGTCGATATCGGCTTTTTCGATTCCAACGCCAGGATGACGCCGCCGTTCCGCTCGCAGCGTGACCGCGATGCCATCCGGCAGGCGCTGCTGGATGGCACCGTCGACGCGATCTGCTCGGACCACACGCCAGTCGACGACGATGAAAAATTGCTGCCGTTCGGCGAAGCGACGCCCGGCGCCACCGGCCTCGAGCTGCTTTTGTCGCTGGCCCTGAAATGGGCCGACGAGTGTGTCGCTCCAGAGCAGCAAGGACTCAGCCGCGCACTGGCGAAAATCACCACCGATGCTGCGCGCGTGGCGGGCCTGCCCGCCGGCCAGCTGACGATCGGCAGCGTCGCCGACATTTGCCTGTTCGATCCTGCGGTGCGCTGGAAAGTGGAAGCCAAGGAACTGGCGAGCCAGGGTAAGCACACGCCGTTCCTCGGATATGAACTGTGCGGAAGGGTCAAGACCACGATTGTGGCCGGTCATATAGCATTCGAACGCGTATGAGGCCCTTTCGTCTGGTGCGGGTGCTGCTGCACCTGCTGGTAGGCTTGTGGACTTGCGCCGTGGTGTTTCCGCTGGCCGACAGCGCAGGACGGCAACGGCGCATACGGCTGTGGTCGATCCAGCTGCTGGCGATCTGCCGGGTCCAGGTCACGCTGCGCAATCCGCACAACAGCGTGGCGGCGACGCGCGCCCTGATCGTTGCCAACCATGTTTCGTGGCTCGATATCTTTGTCATCAACTCGATCCAGACCTGCCAGTTCGTGGCCAAGTCCGATATCCGCGACTGGCCCTTGATCGGCTGGCTGTGCGAAAAGGGCGGCACGATTTTCATCGCGCGCGGCAAGCAGCGCGATGTGCGGCGCATATTCCAGGGGCTGGTGACGAGCATCGAAGCCGGCGCGCGGGTCGCCTTCTTCCCTGAAGGAACGACGGCGGCGCAGGGTTCTATCCTGCCTTTCCATGCCAACCTGTTCGAGGCCGCGCTCGACGCCAAAGTACCGGTGCAGCCGTATGCCTTGCGTTACCTGGATGAGCAGGGGGCGCTGCATCCGGCTGCGGATTTTATCGGCGACATGACGTTTGCCGAAAGCATGCTGGCGATCCTGAAAGCGCCGCCCATGAAAGCGGAACTGGTCCAGCTGGCGCCTATCGATACGACCGGATCGCACCGCCGCGACCTGGCGGTCCTGGCGCGCACTGCGATTGCCGAGGCATTGGAGCTGACGGAAAAAGACGGGGTCGCCCAGACGGGGTCGCCCAGACGGGGTCGCCTAGATGCGGCGGAAACCTGAGTTTTACCCCGGCCGCTGCGCTTGCGGGCAGCTGACCTGGAGCAGAAAACGATCGGACAGCCGCACCGCGGTGAGTTTGCCGCCCCACACGCAGCCGGTGTCCAGCCCTATCAGGTTGGGCCTGAGCACCAGTCCCAGGGTTGACCAGTGACCGTACACCACCGTTACGTCCTGGGTCTGCCGTTGCGGCACATCGAACCAAGGCAGGTAGCCGGGCATGGATATGCCGGTGCTTTCCTTGGCAGCGAGTTCCATGGTGCCGTCTTCGGTACAGAACCGCAAACGCGTCAAGGCGTTGACGATGCAGCGCAGGCGCTCGTTACCTTGCAGCGCATCGTCCCAGCGCAATGGCTGGTTGCCATACATTTCACGCAAAAAATCTACCCAATGCGGGCCACGCAGCACAGTTTCGACTTCTTGCGCCAACGCCACCGTCTTGGCGGCAGACCATTGCGGCAGCACGCCGGCGTGTAAAAACAGGTGACCTTGTTCCAGTAGCGCCAGGGGCCGCTGCCTTAGCCAGTCGAGCAGTTCGTCGCAATCGGGCGCGTCGAGAATTTCCTGCAGCGTATCGCCGCGGTGCAGCTTGCGGATGCCGTGTGCGGCTGCCAGCAGGTGCAGGTCGTGGTTGCCTAGCACAGCTTGAGCGCGGTCGCCCAGCGAGCGGATCAGGCGCAGCGTTGCTAGCGATTGCGGGCCGCGGTTGACCAGGTCGCCGACAAAAACCAGGCGTGCGCCGGGAGTGGTTGCGTCAATGCGCTTTAGTAAATCGAGCAGGCTTTGGTGGCAGCCTTGCAAGTCGCCGATGGCAAATAGCGTGGAACTGATAGGGGTCATGTTTCGCAGCGATTGCAGCAATTGAGGTTTGGTATTGTAGATCGCCAGTCGGTTTCTTGAGGCGCTCATTATGTTTTATGTGCGGGAAGTCGACATCGGAATCTGCTATGAGGATTGATGGAAAGCGAGTGCGGCACTTCTTGTATTTATTACTGTCTGAAGTTGATTAAAAGCTCTGAATTATTGTTTAGTTGTTATTTTGCAACAGATTGTTACATTGCTTACCAATATGCACGGAGTTAAACATCGTCAAATGATATTTAAGTAACTTATATTGGCCGGCAATAGTGGATAATTCGGGGTTACGCACGAATTTGGTGAATTGGAAGAGACGCGTAGTATTTAAAGCTGGCTGGCCAAATTCTTCAGAACTCTATTTTTAGGACAAATACATGATTTTCATTACTGGCGGGGCTGGTTTTATCGGGTCCAATTTCGTACTCGACTGGTTGGCGCAAAATGACGAGCCAGTGATTAACTTCGATAAGCTGACTTACGCCGGCAACATGAATAATCTGGCGAGCGTTCGCCAAGACCCCCGCCATATTTTTGTACAGGGCGATATCGGCGATACAGCACAAGTTGCGGCTCTGTTCGCACAATACAAGCCGCGTGCGATAGTTCATTTTGCCGCAGAAAGCCACGTTGACCGCTCGATCCACGGACCGGCGGCTTTTGTGGAAACCAACGTCAACGGCACCTTCGGCCTGCTGGAAGCCACCCGTGCCTATTGGAGCGCACTGCCAGACGCTGAAAAAACGGCATTCCGTTTCCTGCATGTCTCGACCGATGAAGTATATGGCACGCTAGGCCCCGCCGACGCCCCTTTCAGCGAAACTACCCAGTACGCGCCCAATAGCCCATATTCGGCATCGAAAGCGGCTTCGGACCATCTGGTCCGCTCATATCACCATACCTATGGATTGCCGACGCTGACCACCAATTGCTCCAACAATTACGGCTCTTACCACTTCCCCGAAAAACTGATTCCATTAATTATTACCAATGCGCGCGCCGGCAAGCCGTTGCCGATATATGGCGACGGGCAGCAAGTGCGTGACTGGCTTTATGTCAACGACCACTGCGCCGCGATCCGTCGTGTGCTGGAAGCGGGCAAGCCGGGAGAGGTTTACAACGTTGGCGGCTGGAATGAGAAAGCCAACCTCGATGTGGTCCATACACTATGCGACATTCTGGATGAGCTCGATCCGAAGGC
>NZ_JAQGLV010000098.1 GCF_028292705.1 Collimonas fungivorans
GCCAAGGGCCGCTTCACGGTGGACGGCGCCGAGTACCTGGTCGACCGCAACAACGGCGACAATCACCTGCACGGCGGCGACACCGGCTTCCATCTGGCCCAATGGCGCGCCGAGCCGGGCCCGGACGGCTTGCGGCTGACGCTGGAATCGCCGGACGGCGACGGCGGTTTTCCCGGCCACGTGCTGGCTTCGGTCCTCTACAGCCTCGACGACGACGGCCGCCTGAGCATCGACTATAGCGCCACCAGCGATGCGCCGACGCCGCTCAACCTGACTTCGCACGGCTACTTCAACCTGAACGGCGGCAGCAGCGACATCTACGATCACATCCTGGCGATCGCCGCCGACCAGTACCTGCAAATCGACGGCCAGCTGATCCCGACCGGCGCCGCCGACGTCGCCGGCAGCGCCCTCGACTTCCGTCAGCCGGCGCCGATCGGCCCGCGCCTGGCCTGGCCCGACACCCAGCTCAAGCTGGCCGGCGGCTTCGACCATTGCTACTGCCTGCGCCCGCAGGACGGCGCGGCTGTGCCGGGCCAGGGCCGCAGCGCGCAGCCATTAAGGGAAGTGGCGACTGTCTACGATCCCGGCTCCGGCCGCCAGCTGTCGGTGGCGACCACCGAGAACGGCTTGCAGTTCTACAGCGGGAATTTCCTGGAAGGCATACAAGGCCGCGGCGCCAAACCCTATGCGATACACGACGGCTTCTGCCTGGAAGCGCAAGCCTATCCCGACCAGGTCAACGGCGCCGACGCCGAAGCCGTGATCCTGCGGCCCGGCCAGGTATATCGCCAGACCACGACTTACCAAATATCGGTGCGCTGACAAGCAACTACGGAAAAGCGTAGAATAAAGTCCGCCCGCACCTGGCCGCCAGGTGCGGGCGCTCGTATGGCGCAGATATATTGGGAAGAGAGATAGATGACAAAACAAAACGGAGCCGAACCGCTTATCAGCGAGATTGAGTATTACATGATGATTGTCGAGTTCGACATGTTATGGAACCGCAATACCACCGCGCAAGAACAGCTGCGCATGGAACACATGATCGGGCTGATCAACGCATTTGAAGCAGGACACACATTCCTGATGCCGCAAATGCAAGTCCAAACCGGACTGGGACTGACCGGACTGGGACTGGAAAGCAGGAATAAAGAAGGGCCTACAACAATGTAGGCCCTTTTTCTTTTGTAGCTCGCTCTTCCTTTACGTCTGCTGTCTTTTCCTCACTAGCGCTTTCATCGGGCAAATTCCCAGTCTTCTTCTGCAGCAAATTTCACAACAGCAGCAAACCGTTCAATCCCCGCTGATTTCCTGGTCAGGTGGCCGCCATCGCCGGATCACTCACGCCGTGTGCGCCGGTTTCCATGCGCCCGGCAAAACGCCGGCTGAAACCGCCGACCGGCACCGTCGCTGTCAGGTCATACCAGTTACCCTGGCTGCCGATCGGCCAATGCTGGTCGAGCTGCATGCGGGCCGGCACATGGAAAGTCCAGGGACCTGCCTTGCGGTAAGCATTGGCCTTGACAGTCACGATGCAAGATCTTTCGCCGCGGTTGGCCATCGTCAGGCAGATCCGCTTAGTGAAGATATCGTAGCTGATTTTCACTTCAGGTTCGGCTGAGCCATCCACTGTAAGCACTGCCAGATTGCCCTGGAACGCGCGATGGAAACCGTTCGGTCCCAGCACCCACAAATCGTAGGCGCCGCGATCGGCTTCCAGGTCCCAGCTGTCTTGCCATTCGCGACCGGCTTCCAGCGCGTAACGGCGCGGCACCCGGTCCAGGTGCAGGCGATCGTAGACATGGAATACCGCGGCGGCGCGGCCGGTATTGCGGAAAGTCAGGTTGATCTTGCTGTTCCTGGTGTCGACGCGGGCGCTGGCGTGCAGCTCGTAAGGCAATGCACGCGAGGGCCGGACGCCGGCTGCCTGCATCGGAAACACCTGGGTGCCTTCGGCCGGCAAGGCGACCTGCTGCAGTTTTTCCTGCTGGGCGCGCACCGCATCGGCCTCTGCCCGGCTGCGCTTCGGCAGCGTCGGCAAGACTTCGTGATTCGGATTGACGAAGTTGAAAGCCGACAGCAGATCGCCGCAGACCGCGCGCCGGAATGGCGTGATGTTTTCTTCCTTGACATGGAAACGGGCTTCAAGGAAACGTAGCACCGAGGTGTGGTCGAACACTTGCGAATTGACCCAGCCGCCGCGGCTCCATGGCGAAATCACGTACATAGGCACGCGCGGGCCGGGGCCGTACGGACGGTTTTCGTAAGTAGCCGATGCCGCCTTGGAAAAATATTCGCCATCTGTCGAGATCGAAGAATGGCCGGCCAGCTCGCTGCCTTCGTAGCCTGGCGCGCATGGCGGCGGCACGTGGTCGAAGAAACCGTCGTTCTCGTCGAAGTTGACCAGCAATACCGTTTTGCTCCACACCGCCGGATTGGCAGTCAGGGCATTCAGCACTTCCTGGATATACCAGGCGCCCTGCACCGGGCTGGATGGACCCGGATGCTCGCTGTAGTCTGCCGGGGCGACGATCCAGGATACCTGCGGCAGCGTGCCGGCGCCGATATCTTCCCGCAAGGCAGCCAGGAAACCGCCGTCCGGCATGGTGTTGGCCACGCCCTTGAGCAGCGGGTCGACGCTGTCGTCGCTGGGCAGGTAAGCCGGATAGGGAGAACCGTCGACGGCATTGCCACGCTTTTCATTGGCCTTGCGATAGGCAACAAAACCGGCCAGCGGATTGTCGGTGAAATTGTCCGGCATGTTTTCGTAGACCTTCCACGACACGCCTTCTTTTTGCAGGCGCTCCGGATAGGTTTTCCAGCTGTAGCTGGCTGCGCTGCCGGACGCTTCCAGGTGATCCTGGCTGTTGTCGATGACCGGGCCGCCGTTCTTGCCCTTGGGATCGATGTTGCCGGTCCAGTGGAATACCCGGTTAGGATTGGTGCCGCCGTGGAACGAGCAGTGGTAGGCGTCGCACACCGTGAAGGCATTCGCCAGCGCGAACTGGAAATCCAGCTCGGCCGAGGTGTAATAACCCATCGACTGGGTCTGTTTGTAGGTAGGCCAGTTGGCCATGCGCCCCAGGTCCCAGGCGTCTTGCGCGTTATCGTAGAAATGGCTGGTGCCGTTGACGCGCTGGGCGTTGCCGATCTTGCTGTCCAGGTGATACGGCAGGATCACGCGCGACTGCTTGGTGGTCTTGTCGGTGTAGGTCTGCTGCATCACGTTGCGCTTGCCGGCCAGCGGGATCGGGAAACGGTCGCCGAAGCCGCGTACGCCGTTGAGCATGCCGAAATAATGGTCGAAAGAGCGGTTTTCCTGCATCAGGATCACCACATGCTCGACGTCGCGGATGGTGCCGGTCTTGTTGTTGGCGGGGATAGCCAGCGCCTTGCGGATCGCTTCCGGGAAGGCGGCATTGGCGGTGGCCGAATAAGCTGTGGCGGCGAGCGCAGTGCCGGCTGTGCGCAAGAAATGGCGTCGGTCTTTCTTGGTCATGATGATCCTGTTCTTTCCTTATTGGGATAGGCTTGGCTTGGGAAGGGAATGTGCAGCGGAGAGACGGCGCAAGGCCGGATTGCTGGAAAACAGGGCTGGTGATGCCATCGACAGTTGTTTGATTCCGGCCATGTAATTACCGCCACGCATCTTTTGAATGTATCGAAGTATTGCGGCGAAATATTTCAGGCGTATGAAGGTTTGATGACCGTTCTGTAACGATTGAAGATGGCGGGATTCCCGACTGTTTATGGCCTGCGTTGCTTAGTTCCCGCACTTTCGGTAAGCTGCTCTGCACCGTAACGGAGGCCCATCAGCTTTCTGAATCGCCCTCGTGAACAACCGGAACGTTTAGCCACACCGTGAAAATCTCATTGATCTCGGACCTGCACCTGTCGGTGCACCCCATGACAGCCCCGGACACCGATGCCGACGTGGTGGTGCTGGCCGGCGACATCTGGCGGCCGGTGGAAGCCATGCAATGGGCCAGGCAGTTTTCCGTGCCGACGATTTTTGTGCCGGGCAATCATGAGTTTTACGGAAACGACCTGGTCAGCACCATGCGCGATCTCAGGAGCGCAGCGCTGGGCAGCCAGGTGCATATCCTGCAGAAACAGGTGCTGTTGCTGGGCGGCGTGCGTTTTCTTGGCTGCACCTTGTGGACAGATTTCCGCTTCTTCAGCAGCCCGGAACAACGCGAACCGGGCCTGAAGCAGGCAACCGAACTGGTCAGGGATTTTTCACGGATACGCGTATCGCCGGATTTTCCCGATACGTTTACGCCGGCCATATCGCAAATGCTGTTCGACGACACGGTAACCTGGCTGGAGCAGCAGTTCGCACAGCCGCATGACGGCCCTACCGTGGTCATCAGCCATCACGCCCCCGACCAGCGCAGCGTCCATGAACGTTTTGCCGGATCGGCGCTGAATGCCTGCTTCGTGTCCGAGCTGGAACAACGCATCCTGGCATGGCAGCCCGCATTCTGGCTGCATGGCCATATGCACGACAGCTCGGATTACCGGATCGGCGCGACCCGGGTGCTATGCAATCCTCGCGGTTATGCACGGGGCGGCAATGCGGAAAATGCCAGCTTCGATCCCTGCCTGACATTTTCCGTTTGAGCCCGGCTGTATAGCCGGGTTATCGACTTATTTGGCGACTTCAATCACCACTTTGCCGAAGTGGCCGGCCTGTTCCAGGTAGGCATAAGCTTCACGCGCCTGCTGGAACGGAAACACCTTGTCCACCACCGGCTGTATCGCCGCCACTTCCACGAACCGGTTGAGATCCTCCAGCATCTCGCGGCTGCCGACAAAAATGCCCGACAAACGTTTGGCGCCGCCGATCAGGGCGAACGGATCGAGCTCGCCGCCGAAACCGCTGACGCCGCCGATGATGGCAATCGTGCCGCCCATCCTGGTGCTGCGGATGGAGCGCGCCAGCGTGCCCTGGCCGCCGACCTCCAGCACCAGGTCGACGCCGGCGCCGCCATTGAGGCGCAGCACTTCATCTTGCCATTCCGGCGTATTGCGGTAATTGATGGTGGCGCTGGCGCCCAGGGCGCGTGCGCGCTCCAGCTTGGCGTCGCTGGACGAGGTGATGATGGTGCGCAAGCCGGCCGCCTTGGCCAGCTGCAGCGCCCAGATCGAAACGCCGCCGGTGCCCAGCAGCAGCACGCTGTCGCCGGCCCTGAGGCCGCCTTCGACAAACAAGGCGTTCCAGGCGGTGACGCCAGCGCACGGCAAGGTCGCGGCCTGGATGTAGTCCAGGTGCGGCGGAATCGCCACCCAGGATTCTTCGCCCAGCACCACTTCTTCGGCCAGCACGCCGTCGGTGACGGCGCCAAGCGCGCGGGCGGTGTTAAGCGGAGTCGGCGCGCCGCTGATCCAGTCCGGGAAAAACGAGCCGGCAACCCGGTCGCCGACCCGGAAGCGGCTCACTGCGGCCCCTATTTCGATCACTTCGCCGGCGCCGTCCGAACCTGGAATCACCGGTTTGTCGCCAGTGCTGAGATAAGTGCCGTCGGCGATCATCAAGTCGCGGTAATTGAGCGACACCGCATGCATACGGACACGTACCTGATGCGCTGCCAGCGGCGCACTGTCGCGCTGGGTCCGTTCCAGTCCTGCAATCTTTTGCCCTGCCTGAATTTGATAAGCCTGCATGGAAATCTCCTGTTCGTTTCACACACCATCTGTGCCTGGCCGCCGCAATGTCAGCGGCGGGATTGGCTGTTATGATATAGGTTCTTAATTTTCCTCAGTGGCGGTATTTTTTACTTAGTATGTAGCGCAAATGGATACAATAAAATGAGTGATCGCTTGCATGGCATCAGTGCTTTCGTCGAGGCCGTAGAAGCCGGCAGCTTTGCGCTGGCGGCGGAACGCATGCGCCTGACCCGCTCGGCGGTGGGCAAGAGCATCGCGCGGCTGGAGCAGCGCCTGGGCGTGCGCCTGTTTCAAAGGACCACGCGCAGCCAGAGCCTGACCGAAGACGGCCAGGCGTATTACGAACGTTGCGTGCGCGCGCTGGCGGAACTCGATGCCGGCGCCTCGGCGCTGGACAACGGCAAAAGCGAAGCTATCGGGCGTTTGCGCGTCAGCGTGCCAGTGCTGTTCGGCCGTCATTGCGTGGCGCCGGTGCTGCTGGCCTTGGCGCGGCGCCACCCGCGGCTGACGATCGAAATTTCATTCAGCGACCGGGTGGAAGATCTGGTGGAAGAAAAATACGATCTGGCGATACGCGTCGGCAGCCCGCCCGACAGCGCCACCCTGGTCGCGCGCCGCCTCGCCACGCAAGACATGTCGATCTGCGCCGCGCCCTCTTACCTGGCGGCGCACGGCAAGCCTGCCAACGTGGCGGAGATGAGCCGGCATGTGGGCATTGCCTATGGCCGCGCCGGCCGCCTGGAGCCTTGGCGCGTACGCGACAGCGCCGGCCAGGTACACAAGCCGCAAGTGGATATCCGCCTGGTGTTCGACGACCTGCAAGCCATCGCCGATGCCGCGGTAGCCGGCGCCGGGCTGGCCTGGCTGCCTTGCTGGCTGATGTCGAAACATGCCGCCGCCGGCGAACTGGTGCTGGTGATCGACAGCGAAAGCGTGCTGCCTACCGAAATCCATGTGGTGTGGCCGCAGTCGCGTTACCTGCCGACCAAGACGCGGGTGGCGATCGACGCCCTGGTTGCGGAAATTCCGCCGATGATGGGCCACATGCAACGCCCAAAATCTGCGGCGAACGGCAAACCGGCTAGTGTCCCAGCACCCCGAACTGCCAGGCAAAAAACACCAGCAATCCAACCATGATGGTCAACAGCTGCCGCCGCGTGGCGGCGCACACCAGAACTGCGGCGACGGCGGCGATCAGCTGCGGATTGCGCCAGCTCAGCTCAAGGCCCTGATTGTGCGGCGCCAGCACCATCGGTACGATGATCGCCGTCAGCACGGTAACCGGCACAAAGGCCAGCGCTTCCTTCAGCCAGATCGGAAAGGCGGCGCGCTCGCCGAGCATGAAGATCGCCGCCTTGATGAATACCGTGATCAGCGCCATGCCGATGATCATCCAGCTGTAGTACATCATGCCTTGCTCCCTTTCTCGGCTGCGCGGCGGAGCGCTTGCCAGTGCGAGAGCGCCAGGCCGACGCCGACGCCGGCCAGGATCGCCGCCAGCAGCCCCAGTTTATAAGGCAGGTCACGCAGGAACCAGGCGAAGGCGCCAGCGGCCACCGCGGCAGCCAGCTGCGGCAAACGAAACAGTTGCGGCACCACGATCGCGATGAATGTCGCCACCATCGCGAAATCCAGTCCGAGGGTCTGCAATTGCGGGAACGCCGTGCCGAACAGCAGGCCGAGCAAGGTCCACAGCTGCCAGTTGCCGTACATCGACAAACCCGATCCCAGGAAATACCAATGCCCCTGCGGCGTGTGCGCGTGCTTCAGGTAGTAGGCGTTCATCACGGCGAAGGTTTCATCGGTCAGCAGGAAACCGAGCAGGAAGCGCCAGCGCGCCGGCAAATGGCTGACGTGCGGCAGCAGGGTCGCCGCATACAGCATGTGGCGCAGGTTGACGATGAAGGTGGCCATCCAGATCACCAGCAAACCGACCTGCCCCGCCGCCAGGCCGACCGCAATGAACTGGCTGGAGCCGGCGAACACGCCGAGCGACATCAGCTGGCCTTGCCACGGAACCAGCGGACCGGCGGCAACCAGCGCGCCGAAAATCACGCCGAACGGCGCCGCGCCGACCATCATCGGGATGGTGTCGCGGGCGCCGGCGGCAAAACTGGACAGGGAAGTGGGATGCGGCATAAGCTATTCCTTTGTGATGCCGGAATAGTAATGGCAAACGTCAATTTTCACCACCGGGAGTTTGTTTGAAAACAATAGGCCTTATCGGCGGCATGAGCTGGGAATCGACCGTGCCCTACTACCGCCAGATCAACGAGGCGGTCAAGCAGCAGCTGGGCGGGCTGCACTCTGCAAAGATCATTCTTTACAGCGTCGATTTCCACGAGATAGAACGCCTGCAGCATGCCGGCGACTGGGACGCCGCCGGCGCCAGGATGGCTGACGCGGCGCAGGCGCTGGAGCGGGCCGGCGCCGACTTCCTGGTGCTGTGCACCAACACCATGCACAAGGTCGCTGCCGCGATCGAAGCTGCGGCCGCCATTCCCTTGTTCCATATCGCCGACCCCACCGCCGATGAAATCAAGCAGGCAGGTTTGTCGAAGATAGGGCTGCTAGGCACCCGCTTCACCATGGAGCAGGCGTTCTACAAAGACCGCCTGCAGGAACGCCACGGCCTGCAGATATTGACGCCCGGGCAGGAAGACCGCGAGGTGGTCCATCGCATCATCTACGACGAGCTTTGCCTGGGTCGAGTGGCCGAGGCATCGCGCGCGGAATATCGCAGGGTGATTGCAAGCCTGGTCGCGCAAGGAGCACAAGCGATCATCCTTGGCTGCACCGAGATCTCGCTGCTGATCGGCGCCGCGGATTCGACGGTGCCGTTGTTCGACACCACCAGCATCCATGCACGCAAAGCCGCGGACTGGGCGCTCGCCGCAACATGATGTTTGCGGCGACAGCACCCTTGGCCGGAGGCGGACAGTTTTTTATTTAGGTATGGGATCGGTTGCCATGGCCTTGTCGCGGGCCTCGGTCGATTCCTGTTTCTGTTCTTTCAAATCCGATTTCGCTTCCGCTTTTTCCACTTTCATGTTCGCCTTCGCGGTTTTTTTCTTGGCCTTGTAATCTGCCTTGGCTTCGCTGTCGGCTTGCCGTTTTTGCACCAGCGGATCGGTCGAGGTGGCGCGTGTATCGGCGCTGACGGCCGGTGCGGGAGCCGCGTCTTCGGCAGGCGCCGTGGTTTGCGCCTGGGCCAGGTTGATGCATAGCAGCGCCGAAGCAGTCAGCATGAGGGTGTGAATGTTTTTCATGGCAAGTCCTTTGTAAAGATGAGCTTGGGGTCAGGTGCGAACAGTTGGCGCCGATGCAAATACGCCGTGCCGACAGACCGCAAGATCGATTTATCGTACCGACACGCAATCAAGGTTAATGGCAAATCCGGATCAGTTTTGTGCGCTAGGCAACTTAGCGCATCGACCCTGAAAATCTGCGCTATCCCTTTCTGCATGCGGCTTTCCGGCCGATTTGCAGCTCTATGGCGGACATGGCCAGGCACTAAAACTACAGATTCAAACTTTACATTCGCGGAATTTTGCACAAAGATATAAGCGTCAGCAGTTCATTTTTCATTTTTTGATGGTGGCGGTTTTGACATGCTGGCCCCCATTCGATGGAGAGAATATGTTACTTAAACACACACTTATCGTTACAGCAATTGCCATGATCGCGGTCAGCGGGTGTAAAAAAACGGATGACCCTAATGCTCCTGCAACAGCCACTCCTCCGGCAACACAGCAAGCAATGCCTCCAGTCGCTCCGCCAGCCCCCGCCCCGTCGGCTCCTGACGCTACGCCGGCCGCACCGGCCACGCCAGCTGCATCGGGTGCCAGTTCCGGCAGCTAGCAGACCGCGGTTGGCGCCACAGGGCGTCAACCGCATTTTTTCAAGGCTGGATGCCTATCCGGACTTGCCCTTGTGTCAGTGCATTCCTACAGCAGAAGAAGACAAGCGCTGATTTCGAAAATCCCCTTCCAGTGCAATGATCAATACACAGCAGTACAAACCACATCCTCTAAGGAGATGGCGATGTCTTACGTATTGAACAATTGCGACACTCTGAAAAAGGGCGCGAAAAATAACGCAGCGGTACTGTCGGTTCTGCGCCGGGAAAGCGCGGGCGAACTGATCCAGCCCGGCACGCAAAACCTCACCTCGCTCCGCATTGCCGGCCTGTATGGCCACAACCCCTTGCAAAACCACATACTCGATGCCCTGCCGCCGGAAGATTTCAGGCGCTTGCTGCCGCACCTGGAATTTGTCGCGATGCCGTTCGGCATGACGGTATGCGAAGCGGACAGCCAGATACGCCATATCTATTTCCTCACTAGCAGCATCATTTCCCTGCTCCATGACATGAAAGACGGCAGCTCGGCCGAAACCGCCGTGATCGGCAACGAGGGCGCGCTGGGCGTCACCCTGTTCATGGGCGGCGGCAAGAGCCTGAACCGGGCGACCGTGAAAAGCGCAGGTTACGGATTCCGCCTCAAGGCCAGCATCCTGGCGGAAGAGTTCGCCCGCGGCGGCGCCTTGCAGCAATTGCTGCTGCGCTATACCCAGACCCTGCTGGCGCAAATGTCGCAAACCGCCGTGTGCAACCGCCATCACAGCGTGCCGCAGCAGTTGTGCCGCACCCTGCTGCTGACGCTGGACCGCCTGCCTGGCAACGAAATCAGCGTTACGCAAAGCTCAATAGCCGCGATGCTGGGCGTGCGGCGCGAATCCATCGCTGAAGCGGCCGGCAAGCTGCAAGAAGACGGCCTGATCCAATACGCGCGCGGACACCTGACCGTGCTGGACCGGGACGGCCTGGAAGCGCGGGCTTGCGAATGTTACCTGGGACTGAAGCACGACTATCACGACACGCTCAGCGAGAAAAAGGTCTCATAGGACATCATCCGGCATTCACCTACCTCCGTTTTCCCCTGGCATGCCCGTCAAGGGCGCCTCAGGCACCGCTTGTACGCAGGCGCCGTTGAGGTACACTTGGCTGGCGCCGGGACGAAAAGAGAGGCTTCCACATACTTTTTTCCGACAGGAAATCGATATTCCACTGCCAATGAAAAGATTGTGAAAAGAACATTCCATCATTCTTTGCCAGCTTTCATCACGATCATCTTCGCCCTCTGCGCTGTCATCCTGGTCGGCAACGCCATCAGCCTCTATAACAACCTGCTGTCCCTGCGAAACACCACCAGCTGGATAGAACATTCCTGGGATGTAAAAGACCGCCTGAAAAACGTCAATGTGCTGATCATGGACGCGGAAAGCAGCTTGCGCGGCTATTATTTATCCGGCAATAAAACCTACTTGGGCCCCTGGCTGACAGCCCAGGAAAAAATCGATCCCGAATTCAAGGCGATGGCTGAACTGCTGAAGGACAATCCAGTGCAGAGCAAAAGCCTGGGCGAACTGAAAACGCTGTTCGACAAAAAAATCCAGCTGATGAAGGAAGGCCTCGCCGCATTCAACGACGGCGGGCTGGACCAGATAGTGATGCTGGCGAAAACTGCGGAAGGCCGCAGCACCATGGATGAAATCCGCCTGCAGGTGGTCATCATGGAAAGCGAAGAGAATGCCCTGCTGGCTACGCGCAGCGGCAGTTTCTACCAGCGCTACCGGATTGCGGTGGCGGTAGGCATGGCGATCAATATCATGGCCCTGCTGGTGCTGGTCTTGTTTTACCAGCTGATCGCCCGCAGTTTTTTCAAAAGGCTGGCGGCAGAACGGCAACTGAAAGCCAGCAACGAACATCTTGAAGCGCGTGTCCTGGCCCGTACGGAACAGCTGTCGATTTTGTCGCACCACCTGATCAATGTGGCGGAACAGGAAAAGGCCAAGCTGGCGCGCGAGCTGCACGATGAACTGGGTTCCAACCTTACTGTGCTCGCCATGGATATTTCGATGGTGACCGAAAAGCTAAGGCAGATCCAGCCGGAACTGGCTGAACGCCTGCAGCGCGCCAGCGCCACGATCAAGACCACGATCGGCCTGAAACGCCGCATCATAGAAAATTTGCGGCCCAGCGTTTTGGATACCATGGGATTGGCGGCTTCTTTGATGGAACAGGCCAGCGAATTTGAAAATATCAGCAGCCTGCGGGTGAATACCGATATCTCCGAGGAGTTTGACAAAATCGATCCGTCCGCGGCGATTGCCCTGTTCCGCGTTGCCCAGGAGGCCCTGACCAATGTCGCCAAATATGCGCAGGCGACGCAGGTCTGGATCACGCTGCAAGCCGCGGACCAAGGCCTGCGCCTGCTGATTGCCGATGACGGCATCGGCATTACAGCGGACGCGTTGAAAAAATCGAAATCGCATGGCGTGATCGGCATGCGCGAACGGATGCTGCTGCTTGGCGGCAACTTGACGGTGACCCCTGCCGCAAACGGCAGGGGCACCATGATCGATGCCTATCTCCCGTTCAACCAGTCGGCGACTCAAGCTGACGCCGCCGCCGAATAAGAACGGGAGCGGCCCTACATGGGTTTTTGCCCGTTGATAACCCGCAGAAGCACCATGATGATGGCGACCACCAGCAAAATATGGATGAAGCCGCCGATTGTATAAGACGTGACCAGGCCAATCAGCCACAAGATGACAAGTACTACAGCGATGGTATACAGCATGGCTGCCTCCGTTCTTGATATTGTCCCACCAGGATTACCTTGTCCGCCGTGAACGGCAGGCGAGGGCAACGGCCCGCTTCGAGGACAGCGCTATCTGTACCTCGTTGCGCAAGAGTCCGTGAACAAATCGTAGTATCGGAAGAGTCGCACTGATATCAGAACAATGCTGATAACTGTGTAGGAAAGAATGAAGCAACTCGCCAAGTTGCCACAGCGGCCGGCTGGCATGGCCCGCCAGCCGCTGTTATCTGGATGCCGTCAGTCGGCCGACGGTTCAGGCGGATTGCCGGCCACCGCACCCGGCGCCAGGCGCATGTCGAGCACCTTGGTCAAAAAACCCCAGCGGTCGGCCACTTCCTCGATCTGCTTCGAGGTCGGCTTGCCGGCGCCATGCCCGGCCTTGGTGTCGATGCGGATCAGCACCGGCGCCGCGCCCGCCTGGTCGGCCTGCTCGGTGGCGGCGAACTTGAAGCTGTGGGCCGGCACCACGCGGTCATCATGGTCGGCGGTGGTTACCAGCGTGGCCGGATAGCAGGTGCCCGGCTTCAGGTTGTGCAGCGGCGAGTAGGCATACAAGGCTTTGAATTCGTCAGCGTTATCGGAAGAGCCGTAGTCCGAAGTCCAGCCCCAGCCGATGGTGA
>NZ_JAQGLV010000259.1 GCF_028292705.1 Collimonas fungivorans
CGCGTATAACCAGTCCGACCTGGTCGACGGCGGCACCAGCTTCACCCAGGTCGCGGCCAGCGACGGCTTTGTCATGGCGACAGTCGGCCAGCCGACCTTCAGCGCCAATTACCTCGGCACCCTGGAAGGTTTTACCGCCGACAGCAGCGGCAGCAACACCAGCTTTGTCTACGCCACCGGACTGGCTTACAGCTATACCATCCCGAACGGGAAAAAGGGCGCGAGCACGATCCTGATTCCCATGCCCGGCTCGTTTACCATGCCGGTGCGCAAGGGCGAGACCTGGAACCTGCGGCTGACCTGGAATCCTGAAATCGGCCAGGCGCCGCAAGTGGAGTTTTACTGGGTCCCGGACCTCGACAGCGCGCAGGGGCAGGCGGGGACGCCGGCCGGCCAGCAGGCCAGCATCATGAAGCAGGCCATGAACACGCTGCGCGACGAGCTGCAGTCCGGCAAGGTGCAAGGCAGCATGCTGCTGTCGGCCCAGCAGGCGATCGACAGCCGGGTGCACGACCTGGCGCATATCCTCGGCGACAGCGTCAGCCACGGCAGCAGCGAACCGGACCGCCAGCAGTTCCTCGCACGCCTGCAAAAGATCGTCTGCTCGGCGGCGCCGCAGGGACAGAAAACCGACAATACAGTCGATCCGCAAGTCCTGCAGGAATTGATCGCCAGCTTCGGCAAGCTCAGCGGCCATACATTCAGCAGCCAGCAAAGCGGCCTGATCGAAGCCGGCGTGCGGGCGCTGGTGCAGATCAACGATAACGACGCCAACCGGCGCGACCTGTCGCTGATCAACCGCAACATCGGGCTGTTCATCGACAATATGCAACAGGTGCTGGACAAGCAGTTCAGCAACAATGAGCGCCGGCTGCTGACGCGGGCGCTGGTGCGCATCGTCGGCGACGGCACCCGCGGCGACCTGTGAAGCACGGCCAACCAGCCTCGGCGGACCGGCCGTGCTAGCTGCCGCCAGTCGCACCCGGTTGACAACCTTCGACTTGCTGGATGAAGCCGGCTGCGAAGACTGGGTGCTGCGCACGCTGCTGCTGCGGCGCCACTGGCGTTCGCGGCATGCCGCGGCGCCGTTCTTTACGCTTGGCCTGGCGGCGTACCTGGATTGCGGTGCAGGCCGGGTCTACCATGACCTGGCGTTGCGCAGCCAGAACAACCGCATGCTGGAAAGCCATTTCGGCCCGCTGCTGCAAGCGCTGGCGACGCTGCTGGGCGATTATTTCGGCGCGCCGGCCGGCATGACGGATGGCGCGGCATGGCCCGGTTTCCATATCTACCTGCCGCATCCGGCGTTCAGCCTGCCGGTCGCCAGCGTGCACCGCGACCTGCAGTACCGGGATGTCTTTCCCGGACAGGGGTTCGCCGAGGACGACATGTTCAGTTTCACCTTGCCGCTCAGCACGCCGGAGGGCAGCGGGCTGAATATCTGGAGCGATGGCGCCGTTGCCGCCGCTCCCGATTTCCATCCCTACCGCAGCGGGCAGCTGGTGGTCCACAGCGGCCTGGCGACACACCAGGCCGTGCTCAGGTGCGACGGCTATCTTGAACGCATCACGCTGCAAGGCCATGGCCTACGGCTTGGGCAGCGCATCCTGCTGTACTGGTAAGAGCATGCCGACCGCCGCCATCCATCCGGAATTCCATCTGCGCCTGTTCAGCCAGGCCGCGGCCGACGACATCGTCCAGCGCCTGCTCAACCTCGATGCTTTCTGGTTGCCGCGTCATCCGCATCTGCCGTTTTATACATTGGGCGCGACCAACTACTACGACATCACCGGCAATCCGGCCAAGCCGTACCTGCGCCTGGCGCGCCAATACAATCCTTTCCTGCACGAAAATTTCGGCGACGTATACCAGGCCTTGCTGTCCGGCCTGCAAGAACAGCTGGGGCAGCCCGTCGGTTTCCTGTCGGACGCGGCGCTGCCCGGTTTCCATATTTTCGGCGGCCACGCCGATTTCGCCGCCGACGACCAACACGATATTCTGCACGGCGCATGGTTCCAGCGGCGCGACGGCCATGGTTTTCCCGGCAATCCGATCCATGTCGACACGGCGCACCTGGCGCTCGGGC
Source organism: Collimonas fungivorans (assembly GCF_028292705.1). Lineage (GTDB taxonomy): Bacteria > Pseudomonadota > Gammaproteobacteria > Burkholderiales > Burkholderiaceae_D > Collimonas > Collimonas fungivorans_B. The sequence goes on from NZ_JAQGLV010000259.1 coordinate 2,087, forward strand.
TGCCCGCCGCAGTGGCCGGCGCGCCGTTGCCCACCTTGTCGTTTACCTTGGCGCTATGCTTGCCCGAGGAGGGCGCTGGCATGAAGATCTGGCCGCTGCGCCTGGCCGATATCGCCGACCTGGGCGGCCAGGAACAGATGCAGCTGCTGCAAGACTGCGCCAGCCGCCTGGTTGCATACCAGGCCGGCGCTTTGTTCGTGCATTCCGGCGACTGCTATCACCAGGCGCGCGGCCTGCCGGTGCAGGACGGGCAATACCGCATCACGCTGCAAGGCCACGGCGCCTGGCTGGATGGCCGGTGGCGCCTGTTCTGGTAACGCCTGCCAACCTGAGGAATGACGCCATGTTTTTCACCCCAAGCCAATTTGCCTTTACCCAGCTGCTGAGCCGCCACTGGCAAGCGATCCTGGCGGAATGCCTGGCGTTGCCCGGGCAGGAGTTCGACGCCTGGCCGGAAAGGCAGCTGTACAACCACGGCTGGGATGTATATGGGTTATATGTCGGCCAGCAGCCGCTGCTGGAAAACTGCATCTTCTGTCCGCATACTGCGGAACTGCTGCAGCAGGTTCCCGGGTTGTCGCATGCCGGCTTTTCGCGGCTGGCCGCCGGCACCGAAATTTCGCCGCACGTCGGCTACAGCGACCAGGTGCTGCGGCTGCATCTCGGTTTGCGCGCCGGCGAGCATTGCGGCATCCGCGTCGGCGCGCAGGTGCGGCGCTGGATCCCGGGAGAATGCCTGGTTTTCGACGATACCGTTGAACATGAAGCCTGGAACCGCGGTAGTTCGGAACGGCTGGTGCTGCTGGTGGATTTCGCCAAGCCGGAAGGAGCGCAGGCCGATGAATCCAGCTGAAACCACTGCTTACGCCGATAACCAGGAATTGCTGCAAGAGCTGCGCCAGATTGGCGACGGCATGATCGAGCGCGCCTTGCTACTGCGCCAGCTGGCGGAGGGGCCGTCATTCGACCAGGCGGAAACGGATGACCGGCTGGCGGCGCTGTACCGCCAGGCCAGCCGCCGGCAAGCTCCTTCCGGCCAGTTGCAGCAACAGCTGGTCCAGCTGGGATCGGCCCTGCAGCGCCGCTGGGACCGGCTGGTCCAGCGCAGCGCGGCCAGCATCCGCTCCCAGGTGTTTTTGCCCTGGGTGCACCTGGCGCTGCTGTTCCAGCTCAGCCAGCGCGACCAGGAGTTATTGCTGTGCGCCTTCCTGGCTGAACTGGACCAGCGCTACCACGCCATCCTGCAGGCAGTGAGCAGCGATCCGGACGCCGCCGACGACGACCACGGCTTCACGCCTTTGGCCAGCGCGGCAGTGATGCTGGGTGGCGCCCTTGCGGATCGCATCGACATGCAGCAGAGCCTGATGAGCAATGGCGCCTTGCGTCAGTGGGACCTGGTCGAACTGGCCGGCGGCAGCCGCCTTGGCGCGCTGAGCGGCGGCTATCGCTTGAACGCCGCGATCGCCTCCTACCTGCTGGCGCGCGCCGCGCCGCAGCTGCGCCTGGAACAGCCGCTGCACGATATCGACGGCCGGCTGGAGCTGGATGAACACCTGGTGGAAGAAGCGGTGAAGCAACAGCTGTCCAGTTTCATTGCCCGCGCCGCCAAGGCGGACGACGGGCATTCCAGCTTCATGCTGCATCTGCAAGGCCCCGACCTGTCCCTGCAGGA
>NZ_JAQGLV010000265.1 GCF_028292705.1 Collimonas fungivorans
TTTTGCCAGCAATGCGGCAATTCCCTGCAAGCGCCGGGTTGCAGCGGTTGCGGTATCGCCAGGGTCGCAGGTGCGAAATTCTGCGGCAATTGCGGAGTGCCGCAATAAGGCGCTACATTACCTCTACGCAAACCAAGGACAATCATGAGCGCAGGCCATTCTCACGCCTTACCCACCAGCCAGAACGAAAAATACATCTGGATCGCTTTAGGACTGACTTCCACCTTCCTGGTGGTCGAAGTGATCGGCGGCCTGATCACCGGCAGCCTGGCGCTGATCTCGGATGCAGCGCACATGCTGACCGACACCATGGCGCTGGCGATTGCGCTGGCGGCGATCCGCATCGCCAGGAAGGCGCCGGACGCCAAGCGCACCTTTGGCTATCACCGTTTCGAGATCCTGGCGGCGGCGTTCAACGCCGTCTTGCTGTTCCTGGTGGCGATGTACATCCTGTACGAGGCTTACCAGCGTTTCCGCAGTCCGGCTGAAATCCAGTCGACCGGCATGCTGGTGATCGCCGTCTTCGGCCTGCTCGTCAACCTGGTCAGCATGCGCCTGCTGAGCGGCGGCAAGGACGCCAGCCTCAACGTCAAGGGAGCCTACCTGGAAGTCTGGAGCGACATGCTGGGTTCGCTCGGCGTGATTATCGGCGCGCTGGTGATCCGCTATACCGGCTGGGAATGGGTCGATTCGCTGATTGCGGTACTGATCGGTTTCTGGGTCTTGCCGCGTACCTGGATCTTGCTCAAGGAGAGCGTCAATATCCTGCTGGAAGGAGTGCCGGAAGGGATGGACATCGAACAGGTGCAGGGCGCGCTGCGCGCGGTGCCCGGGGTGGTGAGCGTGCATGATTTCCACCTGTGGGCGGTCACCAGCGGCAAGGCCAGCCTGACCGCGCATGTGGTCTACGACCCGGCTTATCCGGCGGAACAACTGCTGCCGGTGCTGAAGGAAGTCCTGGCGTCGCAGTTTGCGGTGTATCACACCACGCTGCAGTTCGAGCTCAGTCCCTGCGCCCATACCGAGGACGGCTGCAACTACAGCGCGCCCGAGGAGGCACACGTGCATGCCTGAGGCAGCGTCGATGTAAAACCTCGCGGATGCATGCCTTGCGTGCATCCGTTTTCATTTGTGGACGGCCAGTGTGGACGGCCGGTTGGCCATCCATACCGGCTTTCCCCGCAGTTATTTCCTTATGTAAATCCCCAAATATTTGATTGATAATAGCAATCGTTCGCATTATCATTCTTCTTTTGAGGAATTTCTCTGCTTTAAACACCATTCTCCCGGACCCATGCTTTCCATCCTGCGCCAGCCGCGGCAAGGCGCCGGTTTCGGCGAAGAGGGTTTCCTGTGTTTCCAGCACTGCCGTTCCCCATCAAAACCGCAGCACATTAAAACAAAAAACAAACAATCGACTCAGGGGTAGCAAATGACAACTTATAGCGCCGCGACAACGCCGTCGGCAGGTATTCTTTCACGCACTTCGCCAGCCCGGCCATCGCTGCGCATCATGAGCCTGGCGGTAACGCTGGCGCTGTCGGCCATGGCGCCGCAGTTGGTTCTGGCGCAGCAACTGGCGGCCGCAGGCAACGATGCCGCGCTGCCGGAAGTGGTGGTCACGGCGGGCAGCGACCAAGCGCCGACCGAGAAGACCGGCAGCTACACCGTGCGCAAGAGCAATGCCGCCACCAAGATGGACATGTCGTTGCGCGAAACGCCGCAGTCGGTGTCGGTGATCACCCGCGCCAAGATGGATGATTTCAAGCTCGACAACGTCGACCGGGTATTGGCCGGCACCACCGGCGTTTCCGTCGAAAAAGTGGAAACCAACCGCACTTACTACACGGCGCGCGGTTTCGACATCACCAATTTCCAGTTCGACGGCGTCGGCATCCCGCTCACCTTCGGCCTGCAGAACGGCGACCTGGATACCGCTTTGTATGACCGCGTCGAAGTGGTGCGCGGCGCCAACGGCCTGACTTCTTCCACCGGCAACCCTTCGGCTACCGTGAACTTCGTGCGCAAGCGTCCGACCTACGATTTCCAGGCCGCCGCCGGCGTCAGCTACGGTTCCTGGAATACGCGCCGCATCGATGCCGATGTCTCGGGCGCGCTCAACAGCGACAAGACCGTGGCGGCGCGCGTGGTGGTGGCCCATGAAGACGGCAACTCCTACCTGGACCGCTACCAGCCGAGCAAGGACGTGTTCTACGGCGTGATTGAAGCCAACCTGAGCAACGATACCCTGCTGACTTTGGGTTACAGCTACCAGAAAAACGACGGCAAGGGCGCAATCTGGGGCGCCTTGCCGCTGTATTACACCGACGGCACGCCGACCAGCTACGGCGTCGGCACCAGCACCTCAGCCAGCTGGTCGTCCTGGAATTCGGAGGAGCAGCGCGCCTTCGCCGAACTGAACTATCGCTTCGGCAACGACTGGCAATGGAAGACCACCCTCAGCCACAACAAGCTGAGCACCGACGGCAAGCTGTTCTATGTTTACGGCACGCCGGACCGGACTACCGGCGCCGGCCTGTTCAGTTATCCGTCGCTATACAATTCGGACAACCGGCAGACTGTGGTCGACAGCTATGTCAGCGGCAAATATGCATTGGGCGGACGCGAGCACGACCTGACTTTCGGCGCCAGCTGGTCGCGTTCGACGCTGGACGACATTTCCCATTACGGGCAAGGGATCGGTACCCCGCTGACAGCTTCGGGCGCATTCGACGGCAGTTACCCGCAACCGAGCTTCGACGCTTCGATCGACGGCAGCTCCTATACCGACAAGCGCAAGACCGTGTATGGCGCCACCCGCTTTAACCTGGCCGACAACCTCAAGCTGCTGCTTGGCGCCAACTATACCGACGCCAGCACCACCGGCATCGCCTACGGCGTCAGCCACCAGACCAGCGCCAGCTCCACCACGCCGTACGCCGGCCTGGTGTACGACCTGAACCGTAACGTATCGGCTTACGCCAGCTATACCGAGATTTTCAATCCGCAGTACCAGACCGACATCAGCGGCGCCACGCTCAAGCCGGTCGAAGGCAAGAGCTACGAGCTGGGCTTGAAGAGCGAGTTTTTCAATCGCAAGCTGAATGCATCGGCGGCGCTGTTCAGGGTGGAGCAAAACAACACGGCGGAACAGGCCGGTTATATCGGCGCCAGGTCGTATTACCGTGCCATCGACGCCCATTCGGAAGGCCTGGAGCTGGAATTGTCCGGCGAACTGGCGAAGGGTTTGCAGGGCAGCCTCGGCTACACCGTGATGACCATCAAGGACCAGGACGGCAATTCGGCCAAGAACTACGTCCCGAAAAAGACCGTACGGTTGGCCACCACCTACCGGCTGCCGCAGCTGGAACAGCTGAAAGTAGGCGCCAGCGTCAACTGGCAAGGCAATACCAGCCGCACCGATGCGCTGACCGCGACCCAGAACGTCACCACGGTGCAGCAAGGTTACGCCTTGCTCAACCTGATGGCGCGCTACGACATCAGCAAGCAGGTCAGCGTCACCGCCAACCTCAACAACGTCACCAACAAAAAGTACATCTCCAGCCTGTATGCGAGCCAGGGTTATTATGGCGAGCCGATCAACGGCAGCGTCGCGATTAACTGGAAATACTGAAGCCAATCATGACGACACGTCCTTTCATGGTAATCCTGCACCGTTGGTTCGGCCTGGCGGCTGCAGTGTTCCTGTTCATCGCCGGCGCTACCGGCGCCGTCATTTCCTGGGATCATGAACTCGACGCCTGGCTTAACCCGCAGCTGTTCCATGCTCACAGCGCCGACCAGCAGTTGTCCGGCAAGGCCTTGCCAGGCTTAGAGCTGGCGAACCGGGTGGAAGCGCAGGACCCGCGCCTGCGCGTCACCTACGTGATGACGGAAAGCGAACCCGGGCATACCAGCACCATGATGGTGGAAGGGCGCATCGATCCGGCCAGCGGGAAACCCTACGACCTCGGCTTCAACCAGGTCGCGGTCGACCCGGTCAGCGCCGAGATACAGGGCAAGCGCATGTGGGGCGCCATCTCGCTCAGCCGCGAGAACCTGCTGCCGTTCCTGTACAAGCTGCACTACACCATGCATCTGCCCGAGGTCGGCGGCATCGAGCTGGGGATCTGGCTGATGGGCCTCATCGGCATCGTCTGGGTCCTCGACTGTTTCATCGCCTTGTGGCTGTCGTTCCCCAACTGGCGCAGCTGGCGCAAGTCGTTTGCATTCCGCTGGCGCCAGGGCGGCCATAAGCTGAATTTCGACCTGCATCGCTCCGGCGGCGTCTGGCTCTGGATATTGCTGCTGGTGCTGGCGGTGACCTCGGTGTCGATGAACCTGTATAACCCGGTGATGCGTCCCATCGTGCAAACTTTCTCGACGCTGACGCCGGATCCGTTCGACAGCCGCAAGCCAGTCGCACCGGCATTGGCCGCCAAGACAGAACCGGCGTTCAGCCGCGAACGGGTGGCGCAACTGGCGCGCGAGGACGGACAGCGGCGCGGCTGGAGCGTGCCGGTCGGCGGGGTGTTCTATTCTTCTGCCTTCGGTTTGTACGGCGTCGGATTTTTCGAAGCCGGCAACGACCACGGCGATGTCGGCCTGGGCAACAGCTGGCTGTATTACGATGCCGCCGATGGCCATGCAGCCGGCGCCAAGATTCCCGGCAGCGGCAGCGCCGGCGACATTTTCATGCAGGCGCAGTTTCCCTTGCATTCGGGACGTATCCTCGGCCTCACCGGACGTATCCTGATTTCCCTGATGGGAGCAGTAGTGGCCTTGCTGAGCGCGACCGGCGTCATCATCTGGGCGCGCAAGCGCCGCGCACGCATGCTGGCGGCGCGGCATGCGGCGAAACTGGCTTTGCCGAAGGCAGACAGACGACGGACGGCCGTCGCCGAATAAGCTGCGGCCGGAACGCGCCGCAAGCTTGTCTTACTGAGCGATCTCGACCCGGTTCTTGCCGCCGCGCTTGGCGCGATACAGCGCCTGGTCGGCCGCTTCCACCAGTTTTTCCTGCGAGCTGCCGCGCTGCGGCACCATGCTGGCGCCGCCGACGCTGACCGTGACCCTGGCGTCATTGCTGGAGGAGGCATGGGCGATGCCCAGCGCGTGCACCGCTGCCTGCAGCTTGTCGGCCTGGGTTTCCATGTGCTCGCGCGACATGGACGGCAGCACCAGTACAAACTCCTCACCGCCGATGCGCGCCGCGAGATCGGTCGGACGCCTTGCAAAGTGGCCGATGCTTTCCGCCACCTGCTTGAGTGCTGTGTCGCCGGCCAGGTGGCCGTAAGTGTCGTTATACAGTTTGAAATCATCGACATCGATCATCAACAGCGACAGCGAGCTTTGCTCGCGTTCGGCGCGTTTCCATTCGGCGCTGAAATATTCGTCGAAATAACGGCGGTTGGCGAGCCCGGTGAGGCCATCCGAATTGGTCAGGCGCTGCAGCTCCAGGTTGGTTTCCAGCAGCTGCTGCTGGCTCTGGCGCAGCGCGCGATAGGCTTCGTCGCGCTGCAGCAGGTTGACGTAAGAGCGCGAATGGTAGCGGATGCGCGCTACCAGTTCTATGGTGTCGGGCAGCTTGACCAGGTAGTCGTTGGCGCCGGCGGTAAACGCCGCGCTCTTGACCGCCGGATCTTCGCGGGTCGACAGCACGATGATAGGCACGTTGCGGGTGGCCGGGTTGGCGCGGTACTGGCGCACCAGCGTCAGGCCGTCGATGCCGGGCATCACCAGGTCTTGCAGGATGACCGTGGGCCGGGTTTTCTGGGCAGCTTCGATCGCCTCGTCGGGATGGGCGCAGTAGTGGAAATCGATGTTGATCTGGTTCGCCAGCGCGCGCCTGACGGCTTCGCCCACCATGGCCTGGTCGTCGACCAGCAGCACCATGACCGGATAGTCGTCCGGCGGCTGATCGATATCGAGATTGAGTTCTTTAGGCATGACTTACTCCGTATCTTTACTGATTGTAGCTATCGTTTGCATATGATGCTGACCAGCTTTGCTGCTATCTGGTTCACTGGCAGGATGGCGTCGGCCGCATCGAGCAGGGCGGCCGCTTTCGGCATGCCGTATACGGCGCTCGATTCACGGTCCTGGGCGATCGTGTAATAACCTTTGTCGCGCATGGCTTTCAACCCTAGGGCGCCGTCGCGTCCCATGCCGGTCAGCAGGATGCCGACCGCTTTCCCAGCCCACAATTCGACCACGCTCTGGAAAAAAACGTCGATCGACGGCCGGTAGGGATAGCCGCTGGGTTGTTCGGTATAACCGAGCTGGAACGGCCTGGTCAGGCGCAGATGGTCGTCGGTCCCGGCCAGCAGGACCTGGCCCGGCGCCGGGCTGTCGCCGGCCTGCGCCAGCCGCACCGGCAGCTTCGACTGGCCGCTGAGCCACTCGGCCATGCCGGAGGCGAACTGCGCATCCACGTGCTGCACCACCACCAGGGCCGCCGGGAAATCGGCCGGCAGCTGCGACAGCAGGGTGGCCAGCGCCGCCGGGCCGCCGGCGGAAGCGCCGATGGCGACCAGGTATTTTGAATCGGGGGCCGGCAGGGATGTTCTTTTGGCGCCGGCCGCGGTAGTCGTGGTGGTGGCCGCCGCAGCTGCCGCCGGCGCGCCCTGTTCCGGCAGCGACTGGCGCTGGTTGAGCATTTTTTCGATAGAGTCGATCTTGGCCAGCATGGTGTTGGCGTCGTTGCGCTGGTAGCCGCTCAGGGTGCTAGGGGTATCGATCGCATCCAGCGCGCCGTAGGCCATTGCATCATAAACCGCCGAGACATTGGCGCCGACGTCGCCGGTGACGATCAGGATCGCGCAGGGCGTATGCGCCATGATGTGGCGGGTGGCGGCGACGCCGTCGAGCACCGGCATCATCAGGTCCATCAGGATCAGGTCCGGCACCTGCCATGCACACAGTTCGATGGCGCGCTGGCCGTCCTCGGCAATCCAGATGATTTCGTGGTCCTGGCGCTGGACCAGCGTGCGGCGCAGCGCTTCCACCGCAATCGGCGCATCGTTGACGATGCCGATCTTCATGAATGGGCCTCGCCGATCAGGTCTTCCACCGCCTGCAGCAGGGTCTCGTCATGGAAGCTGGCTTTGGCCAGGTAATAATCGGCGCCGGCTTCGAGCCCGCGCTGGCGGTCTTCCTGGCGGTCCTTGTAAGACACGATCATGACCGGGATGGCTTTCAGCTGCAGGTTTTTCTTGATCAAGGTGACCAGTTCGATGCCATCCATGCGCGGCATGTCGATATCGGTCACCACCAGGTCGAACGGTTCGCTGCGCAGGGCGTTCCAGCCGTCCATGCCGTCCACCGCGACGCGCACCGTATAACCGCGGTTGCTCAGCAGCTTGCGTTCCAGTTCGCGCACGGTGAGCGAATCGTCGACCACCAGCACCCGCTTGCTGGTCTGCACCTGCTGCTGGCTGCTGTTGCCTTGGATTTTGCTGAGCTGGCCCTGGGCAATCAGCTTCTCGACCGAATTGAGCATGTCGGCCACGTCCAGTATCAGCACCGGGGAGCCGTCTTCCATCAGCGCCGCGGCCGCCACATCCTTGATCTTGCCAAGGCGCGCATCCAGCGGCTGCACCACCAGCATGTGTTCACCCAGCAAGCGGTCGACCTGCAGGCCATAGGTCTGGGTCTGGTCGCCGATCACCACCAGGGCGATGCGGTCGTCGCTTGCAGTTGCATCGCCGCTCTGCAGGATCTGGCTGGCGGCGACCAGGCCGATCTGGCGTTCTTCAAAGGCAAAATGCTGGCGGCCTTCCAGCGATTCGATCTGGCTCCGGTCCAATATCATGGTGCGGTTGACGTAAGCCAGCGGAAAGGCGTAGGGCTCGCCGCCTATGCTGACCAGCAGGCTGCGCACCAGCGACAGCGTCAGCGGCAATTGCAGCTGGAAACGCATGCCGTGGCCGGCTTCGCTGAAAATCTGGATGCTGCCGCGCATGCGCTTGAGCATGTTGTGGACCACATCCAGGCCGACCCCGCGCCCGGAAATTTCGGTCACCGTGTCGCGCATGCTGAAGCCGGGCAGCAGCAGGAAATGCAGCAGCTCGGCATCGCTCAGGCGGCCCGCGGTGGCGTGGTCCACCAGTCCGCGCCGCACCACGGCGGCGCGCAATTGTTCCAGGTCGACGCCGTTGCCGTCGTCGCTGATGGTGATCTGCAGCAGGCCGGCATGGTGGCGCGCGGTCAGCGTGACCAGGCCTTCTTCATCCTTGCCGGCGGTGCGCCGCTGCTGCGGCGTTTCGATGCCGTGGTCCAGCGCATTGCGCAGCAGGTGCACCAGCGGCGCGTCCAGCTGTTCCAGGATGTCGCGGTCAACCTGGGTGGTCTGGCCGTTGATCTCCAGCTTGACCTGCTTGCCCAGCGTGCGTCCGAGGTCGCGCACCATGCGGTCGTAGCCGACCACGCGGTCGGCGAATGGCCGCATGCGGCTGGCCAGCGCCTGGTCGTACAGGCGCTGCGCGCGGCTGCTGTTGCGCCGTTCGAACAGCTCCAGCTCAGTCAGGCGCTCGGCCAGCATCTTCTGGCTGGCGTCGATATTTTGCCGGACATCCTGCAAGGCCTTGAGGTGGGCGCCTGCGAGATTGCCTTCGCGCAGCGAATCATGCAGGACTTCCAGCGATTGCGCGGTGTTCTGCTGCAGCCGTTTCAGGCGCAGCAGGGATTCGTTGAAGGCGGGCAGCCAGCGCGATTCCACCAGCGATTCGCCGGACAGGCTGACCAGCTGGTTCAAGTGCGCGGCGGTGACGCGCAGCATGCGGTCGCCCTGGTCCTGGTTCTTGATCTTGTCCTGGTTTTTGCCCTGGTTCTGGCCTGACATCGCTTCATCGGCTGCCGGCACGGCGTCATCCATTTCTGCCTCCGCCGCAATTGCCGGTTCCGATTCCGATTCGCGGGCATGGTCATCGGCTTGCTGCAAACTGGCTTCCAGGCCGCGCAGGAAAGTTTCGATTTCCTTGCGGCCGCTGCCGGCCTGCCACAGTTCCAGGTCCTCTGCGCTGGCGGCGATCCGCTGCAGCAGGTCGACGCCGTGCAGCAGCTGGTCGATGCGGCGCGGTCCAAGCTGTACTTTTCCCTGCTGCGCCGAGACAAAACAGTCTTCCATGACATGGGTGACGTCGACCCCGGCCTGGACGCCGACAATCCGTGCCGCGCCCTTGATCGAATGGGCGGCGCGCATGCAGGCTTCCAGCTGTTGCTGCAGTGGCTCATGTTGTGGCGCGCGTTCAATCGCCAGCAGGCCGCTGCTCATCACTTGCGCCTGGGTTTCTACCTCCAGGCGGAACAGGTCAAGCATGGAGGCGTCGCGCAATTCGTCGGCGTTCATGCCAGGCTCCGATCCAGCGTGTGAAACAGCAGTTCCTGGTCCAGCAGGCCGACGCTATGTCCGTTCCACTGGATCACGGCATCGGTGAAGTGGCCGGCGGCGCGGGTCAGGGTGGTGGGCACCGGCTGCCGGGCAGAGGCGGCGACACGCAAGGTGCCGTGCACTTCATCTGCGGTGAACGCGGTGGTCTGGCCGTTGTGCCTGACGATCAACATACGCCGCAGCAGTTCCTGGCGCGCAGTGGCCTTGCTGTCGCTGCTGCTATCACCGATGCCGAGCATCGCCGCCAGCGACACGCAAGTCACCAGCGCCCCGCGGATGTTGGTGATGCCGAGCACAACCGCGTTTTGCCGGTGCGGCAAGCGGTGCACCGTGCGCAGTTCGGTGATTTCTTCCAGCAGCGCGGTCGGCAGCGCCAGCCATTCTTCGCCGATGCGGAACAGCAGCAGGGAGTGGAGGTCGGCGCCGTCTTGCTGCGGCTCTTCGGCCAGTTCAAGCCAGCCGTCGCTGCCGCCGTCCAGCTGCAGGCGGTCCAGCAGCTCGGCCGCGGCGCGCGCATGGACCGGGCAGTTGCGGCAATCGATGTGCAGCGCCAGGCGTTCGCAGGACGAATCGCCGCGCACGCCGATGCGGTTCCAGCAATCGTCGATCAGCGCCATGGTGGTGTCGGTTTGATAATCAAGTGATGTAGTCATGATTGGCACATCATACGACTAACTTCGGCCAGCCCGAAGCGGCAACGCCATTGAGGGAAGATATCAGGGTCAAGCGCATGTCAGGACGGATTGTTTTCCGCAGAACGCCGCGCCCGCTGCTGCAGCAGCCTGGCGCCGGCGGTGTCGCCCTGGGTTTGCAGCAGGGCCGCCAGGTGGGTCATGGCGCCGGCATGGGCCGGCTCCAGGTACAAGGCCTTGCGATAGCAGTCCGCCGCGGCTTGCTTGCGGTCGCCGGCGTCATGGATCACGCCCATCAGGTAGTATGCCGCGGCCGACGGGCCGTGACGCTGGATCAGCTGTTCGCACAGGCTGGCGGCTTCGCTCAGCTTGCCCTGGTCGGCCAGCAGCTGCACCGTCGCCAGGGTGGTTTGCGGCAGCGCAGGCAGATCTGCCGCCGGCCGGCTCCTTGACGGTGCAGTGCGCGCGGCGGCCGCTCTTGGCGCCGGCCGCAACGGCGCCGGCGGCTGTGGTGCAAAGACTGCGATTGGCGTCGATGCGAACTTGACTGGCTCCTGCTTGGGCGCGCCCTGGCGGAAGGCGAAGGCCATCGGCGCCTTGATCGGCGTCAGCGCATGCTGCATCATCAGGGCGCTTTCCGCCGGGCCGACAAACAGCAGTCCCTCGGGCGCCAGCCGCTGGGTCAGGATAGTGACGGCCTGGTGCTGGGTGGCGCGGTCGAAATAGATCAGCAGGTTGCGGCAAAAGACGATGTCGTAGGGCGCTTCGCCATACAGCAGGGTGGGCGCAAACAGGTTGCTCTGGATGAAGCGCACCTGCTGGCGCACTGTCTCCGATAGCGCGTAGCCTTGTTCGTTAAGGGCGAAATAGTGGTCGCGGAACGCCAGCGAATTGCCGCGGAACGAGTTCTTGCCGTATACCGCCTGGTGCGCGATGGCGAGCGACTGCGCGCTGATGTCGATGGCGTCGATATGGAAATGCTGCGGCGGCATGCCGATGTCCAGCAAGGCCATCGCAATCGAGTACGGTTCTTCGCCGGTGGAGCAGGGCAGGCTCAGGATGCGCAAGGGCTGGCCGGCGCTGATCGGCCGTTGCGGCTGCAGCTGCGCCATTTCATTGAACGCTTCGCGATTGCGGAAGAACCAGGTCTCGGGCACGATCACCGATTCGATCAGGTGCAGCTGTTCCTGCTCCGACATCTGCAGCAGCAGCCAGTAGGCGTCAAGGTCCTCGACCCCGCTTTTGTCGCGTCTCTCATGCAAGGCGCGCTCCAGCATGGGCCGTCCGATGGACTGGACATCCAGCCCCATCGTACGTTTCAGCATGGTTTCGAATTTTGCCAGCGGCATTATTGCTCCGTTGCCGGAAACAGCTGCGCCCGGACTTCAGGCGGCAACAGGTCTTGCACTTGGACCGACTGGATCAGCCCGCGCACATCGTCGGTGACCGGTCCCAGGTAGGGCGCGTCGCTGTGGTCAAGGCCGCTGTCGCGAAACTCGGAAGCTTCGCGGCGCATGATTTCGCTGGATTTTTCCAGCACCAGCCCCAGCAGGCGGCTATCCGGACCCGGCGCCGGGTAATGCACCAGCACCATGCGGGTGCTGAGGCGGCGCTGGGCAGGGCGGCCCAGCGCCAGCTGGCTGAGATCGATCACCGGCACCGACTGGCCGCGATAGGTGAACACGCCGGCCACCCAGGGCGCGCTTGCCGGTATCTGTTTCAGGTTGGCCAGCGACAGCACCACCGCCACCTGGCGGGTGTCGAGTGCGTAGTGGTCCTGGCCGATTTGGAACAATAAAAAAAGCATGGTGTGCAACTCCGCGGCCGCCTTAGCTGGGTTTCAGTTGGATATTCAGCTGGATTTCAGTTTGAAGCGCGATACGCCGTTGCGCAAGCCGTTGGCGGTCAGCGTCAGTTCATCGATCGCCTGGCTCGACTGGCGCAGCGATTCCACGCTTTGCTGGGCCGCTTCGCTCAGCTGCGTCAGGGCCTGGCTGATCTGTTCGGCGCCGACCGCTTGTGCCTGCACTCCTTCGTTGACCGACTGGAAGCGTGGCGTCAAAGCCTGCACCTGCTGGATGATCTGCGACAGCTGGGTGCCGACGTTCTGCACATCGGCGATGCCGCGCCGCACTTCTTCCGAGAATTTGTCCATGCCCATGACGCCGGCCGATACCGCCGACTGGATCTCTTTCACCATCTGCTCGATGTCGTAGGTCGCCACCGCGGTCTGGTCCGCCAGGCGGCGGATTTCGGTCGCCACCACGGAAAACCCGCGGCCGTATTCGCCGGCTTTTTCAGCCTCGATGGCAGCGTTCAGCGACAGCAGGTTGGTCTGGCCGGCGACCTTGGTGATGGTGGTCACTACCTGGTTGATATTGCTGGCTTTCTCGTTGAGGATGGCCAGCTTGGCGTTAACCGAGCCGGCTGCATCCATCACATGGTGCATGGTGTCTTCCATCTGGGTCAGGCCGGCCTGGCCGGTGCCGACCAGCCGCGCGGCTTCCTCCGCGCCGGACGAGACTTCGTTCATGGTGTTGACCAGTTCGCGCGAAGTGGAATAGATTTCGCGCGAAGTGGCGCCGATCTCGGTGGTGGTGGCGGCGGTTTCGTTGGCGGTGGCTTGCTGCTGCTTGGCGGTGGCGGCGATCTCGACCACCGAGGTGGTGACCTGCACCGCCGATTTCTGCGCTTGCCCGACCAGCCCGGTCAATTCGTCCGACATGCGGTTAAGGCCCACTTCCAGCGCCTGGAATTCGTCATGGCGATTCAGGTTCAGGCGCTGCGACAGGTCGCCCGAGCGGATCACTTCCAGCGCCGCGATCAAGTCAGCCATCGGCCGCGTGATGGCGCGCAGCAGGAAGAAGCCGCAGATCAGGGCTGCCACCAGGGCGATCACCAGCGCTACCAGCAAGGTGCTCTTGGCGACCAGCACCGCGGATTCGATCTTGTCCACCGAACGGACTTCGGCCTGCTGGTTGAAGTCGCGCAGCTGGGTGGCGGCGTTGCGCCCTAGTTGCCAGGCCGGTTCCAGCTGCTGGATCAGCAGCGCGCGCGCTTGCGGATTCTTTTGCGAGTCGTCCAGTTTCAATACTTCCGCCATGAGCCGGTCGTATTGCGTGCGTGCAGCCTTGAAGGCGTTGAAGTTGGTCCTGTCCTCGCCTTCGAAAATGGTCTTGTCGTAGTCTGCGACCAGCTTGTCCATTTTTTCGGCGTCGGCGCGCATGGTGGCCAGGTCCTGCTTGCGTTCATCCGGATTGTCCAGCGCCACTACCTGCAGCGCCAGCAGATAACTCTGGAACCAGGTCGAGCGTATGCCGGTGCTCAATTCGAGGCCGGGCATGGAATCAGTCTGGAAGCTGATGGTTTCGTGTTCGATCGCCGCCAGCTTGAGATAGGTGATGCCGGCCATGAATCCCATCAACGCCAGGATAAGCCCAAAACTGACCAGCATTCTTTGCCGAATAGTCCATTGCTTCACGTGTTATCTCTCCTGTCGTTAATCGATGATTACTGCGCGATGATCGCTGCGTTCTCCTGGTCTGCGGCTTGAGAACGGCCTGAATTGCTTAATTGGCAACTGCGTGACAACTGCGCCGTTCCGGTGAGTTTCTAAGTGGATACAATAAACCAGCCAGATCGAAAACGGGCGAATTTTTGGCGATGCCGGACCAGTGCCGGGCGCAGATTATTGCAGATTTTTGGATACTGATTTGTATATCATTGTGAAATCTCAAGGGTAACAATCGATATTCCCTTGTGCCGGCATCGGCGGCCATTCCGATTGTCAAACTGGCGCCCGGCAGATTCCGCCGCGGCCGCTGTGCCCGGCGCAGCTGCGCACTATTCTTTTCATCCCCCTTCAGTTATGCAGCAACGCTGCCGTTAATGCAAAGGAAGCAGCAATTGCTTCCCGTGCCGGCGCCGCGACGCCGCGCGCTATCGATAATTGCCAAGGCAAACGGAGACCCATTCATGAACAGATTGTCTTTTACGCAGAAACTATGGCTGCCGCTGCTGGTCAGCCTGGTCGCACTATTTTCAATCTCCGTCTTCAATGCCTATCAGGCGCGGCAGATCCGGCTGGACGAACGTAAAAGCGATCTGATCAATGTCTCCAATGTCGCCATGAACGTGATCAAGGAATACGGCGCCATGGCCGCCAGCGGCGCTCTCGATAAGAGCGAGGCGCAGCAGCAGGCGCTGGCGCGGTTGAAAGCCATGCGCTACGGCAAGGACGGCTATTTTTCGGTATCGACCTCGAATGAAGTGATGGTCATGCATCCGATCAAGCCGGAACTGGACGGGCGCAAGATGAGCGATTTCAAGGATCCCGACGGCAACCTGGTGTTCGTCCTGATTTCCAAGGCCGGCAGCCAGAGCGGCGGCGGTTTCATTGACTATGTCTGGCCGCGCGTCGGTTCCGCCGAGGCGGTGCCGAAGATGTCGTTCGCGCTCGGCTACCAGCCATGGGACTGGATCGCCACCACCGGCATTTATGTGGACGACCTCAACCTGGCTTTCATGCAATCGCTGTACCAGGCCGGCGCCATCCTGCTGGCGGTGGCGCTGGCTCTGGTTGCACTGGTGATCTATTCGAACCGCAGCATGCTGGCCGCGATCGGCGGCGATCCCGGCCATGCAGCCGACATCGCCAACCGCATCGCCGGCGGCGACCTCAGCCTGGACATCGCGACCCGGCCCGGCGATACGCGCAGCCTGGTGTATGCGATGAAATGCATGCGCGCATCGCTGCTGCATACGATCATCAATATCAAGAGTTCGGCCGACACCATCGCCACCGCTTCCGGCCAGATCGCCAGCGGCAACCTGGACCTGTCGAGCCGCACCGAACAGCAAGCCGGATCGCTGGAAGAAACCGCCTCGGCGATGGAACAGCTGACCTCGACCGTCAAGCAGAACGCCGATAACGCACGGCAGGCCAACCAGCTGGCGGTGACCGCATCGCAAGTGGCGAGCAACAGCAGCGCGGTGGTGTCGCAGGTGGTCGACACCATGGGCAATATCCGCAGCTCATCGAAAAAAATCGTCGACATCATCGGCGTCATCGACGGCATCGCCTTCCAGACCAATATCCTGGCCCTCAACGCCGCGGTGGAAGCGGCGCGTGCCGGCGAACAAGGACGCGGTTTCGCCGTGGTTGCGGCGGAAGTGCGCAGCCTGGCGCAGCGCTCGGCTGCGGCAGCCAAGGAAATCAAGGCGCTGATCGACGATTCCGTCAGCCAGGTAGGCAGCGGCAGCAGGCTGGTGGAGCAGGCCGGCGCCACCATGGGCGAGGTGGTCACGAGTGTCAAGCGGGTGACCGACATCATCGGCGAGATCGCTACCGCCAGCCAGGAACAAAGCACCGGCATCGAGCAGGTCAACCACGCAATCACGCAAATGGACGAGGTCACCCAGCAAAATGCGGCGCTGGTGGAGCAGGCCGCGGCTGCCGCCGCATCGCTGCAGGAGCAGGCGGTCAGCCTGGCGCAGATGGTGAGCGTGTTCAAGACGGACAGCGGACCTGCCAGTTCCGCACTGCATGCCGGCGCCGCCAGGCGGCCGCTGGATATCACGCCGCAGCAAGCGCAATTGGGAAACAGGCCGGCGGCGCGGCGGGTAGCCTAGATTTAATCTTTTAAGGAAAGTACGCAGGCATGAAAAATCTGAGTCTGAAAGCAAAGTTGTGGCTGGTGCTGGCGGTCATGTGGCTGGGGTTGCTGCTGCTGGCCGGCTGGTCCGCCCTGAACACGCGCGACACCATGATGAAGGAACGCGAAGCCGGGCTGAAGAATGTGGTGGAAACCGCGGCCGGCATCGTCAAGGGTTATGCCGACGACGTCGCCGCCGGCCGGCTGAGCCTGGCGGATGCGCAAAGCCAGGCCTTGCAGCGTATCAGCGGCATGCGCTATGCGCAGGACAACTACGTGTTTGTCTTCGATTCGCGGCCGGTGGTGCTGATGCACCCGACCAGCAAGGATATCGTCAACAAGAACGTCGGCGAGCGCAAGGATACCGACGGCAAGCTGTATTACGTGGAAATGGTCAAGCTGGGCAAACAGCAACAGCAGGGCATCGTCCATTACATGGGGCGCTTGCCGGGCACTACCGACACCCGCGCCGAGAAAATCAGCCAAGTGAATTATTTCGCGCCGTGGGACTGGTTCCTGGTGTCGGGCGTGTTCGTCAACGATGTGCAGGCGGCGTTTTACGACAACCTGCTCAAGCAGCTACTGATCATGTTCGTCATCGGCGTGACGGTGTCGGCCACCATGCTGCTGATCATCCGCAGCGTGACGCGCAGCCTGGGTGGAGAACCCAGTTATGCCGCCGCCATCGCCGCCAGGATCGCCGGCGGCGAGCTGGACGTGGCGGTGCTGGTCGACGGCAAGGACAAGTCCAGCCTGCTGCATGCGATGCGGCAGATGCAGCAGCAGCTGGCGGCGGCCATTACCGAGATTCGCGAGGGCACTCACAATATCGGCGCTTCGATCAAGGAAATCTCCGCCGGCAACAGCGACCTGTCGGCGCGCACCGAGCAGCAGGCGGCTTCGCTGCAGCAGACCGCCGCCAGCATGGAGCAACTGACCGCCACTGTGCGGCAGAATGCCGACAACGCCAGGCAGGCCGGCCAGCTGGCGCAGAGCGCTTCCAGCATCGCCGCCAAGGGCGGCGAGGTGGTCGGGCAGGTGGTGCATACCATGCAAGGCATTACCGAAAGCTCCAGGCGCATCGCTGACATCATCGGCGTGATCGACGGCATTGCGTTCCAGACCAATATCCTGGCGCTGAACGCAGCAGTGGAGGCAGCCCGGGCCGGTGAGCAAGGGCGCGGTTTTGCGGTGGTGGCGGCCGAGGTGCGCAGCCTGGCCCAGCGCAGCGCCCAGGCGGCCAAGGAAATCAAGGAACTGATCGGGGATTCGGTCGACAAGGTCGATGGCGGCTCCGAACTGGTGGCCCGGGCCGGCCAGACCATGGATGAAATCGTGCAGGCAGTCAAGCGCGTGACCGACATCATGGCGGAAGTCACGGTGGCGTCGGAAGAGCAAAGCAGCGGCATCGAGCAAGTCAACCAGGCGGTTACGCAGATGGACCAGGTGACGCAGCAGAACGCCGCGCTGGTGGAGCAGGTGGCGGCTGCGGCCGGTTCGCTGGAAGGCCAGGCGCTGCGCCTGCAGGATGCGGTGTCGGTATTCCGCGTGGCTGAGCAGCAGCGCGGCAGCGCGCCGCCGGCGCTTGCCAAGCGTGCAGAGCCGCGGCCTAGCGCCTGGCCGGCGCCGGTCAAACGTGCCTCACCCCCGGTCCTGAAGACTGTCGCCGCCGGCAAGACCCGCACTGGCGCTGGCAAGCTTGCATCCGGCAAGGCGCAGCAAACATCATGGAAAGCCCCTGCGGTCAAGCTGGCGGCGTCCAACGCGGATGACTGGGAGACGTTTTAATGCGGTCTGCAGGACGCCGGCGGCCATGAATTTGTCCGGATGAAAGAAACGGCGCACAGCCGCGGTCAAGAGGTATACTTGGAACTATCGAAGATGCCCGCCTGCCATGATGGCAAACGGACAGTGCAGACGATGTCTTGCAAAACATCATGACCTGCTTCCTGCCTACCTACACTGATCGAGACCAATCCATGCGTTTGAATTCCACTACTGTCGAATTGCCTTCGGCCGACCGTCCCGCGGGCGTCCTATGACGGCGAGCGAACAGCCGATGATCCATTGGATCGAGGAAGATCAGCCGCGCTCGGCGCGCTGGCGTTCGGAAAACGGCAATCCGGCGCCCAAGCGGGTAGTGATTGCGGATGACCGGATGACCGCCGACAGCGCTTACCGCCTGGCCTGCGAAGGCACCGGCATGCTGTGGCGCGGAGATTTCCAGAACGCCCGGCAGTTGCTGCAGGCGCTGGCGCGCCGCGCCGAACCGAAACCCGACAAGCGCGGCAAGCCGCGCAAACAGCCGGTGTCGCCAACCGATGCCTTCAACCTGCACCGCCAGGCCCAGTCGCAGCGGGCGCGCACCCTGAGCATGCTGCTGCTGCCGTTCGAGGCCGACTACAGCATCTCTCTGCGCCGCGCGCCCGACGTGCAGCTCGCCTGCAACGAAGCCTATGGCGCGCCGGCCGAGCCGTTCGTGGCCTCGCTGCGCGAATTGCTGGGCCTCATCGGCGCCCACGAGTGGCGCAAGAAGGGTGTCGAGATCGCCGCGCTGGGCGCGCGCATCCATCCGCACTACGGCGTGTATTCGCCGGTGCGCGGCGAATATATCGGACTGGTGGAGGCGGCGCCGTTGCCGTCCACCAAGCTGGCTTTTGATATCGGCACCGGCACCGGCGTGCTGGCGGCGTTATTGGTTAAACGCGGCGTAGAGCGCATCGTGGCGACCGATATGGATCCACGCGCTCTGCGTTGCGCGCGCGAGAACCTGGTGCGGCTGGAGCTGGACGATCAGGTCACCCTGCTGCAGGCTGATCTGTTTCCCGAGGGCCGGGCGCCGCTGGTGATCTGCAATCCGCCCTGGATTCCGGCGCGCCCCAGCTCGCCGATCGAACACGCGGTATACGATCCCGAGAGCCGCATGCTGCGCGGTTTCCTGGGCGGCCTGGCGCAACATCTGGAACCAGGCGGCGAGGGCTGGCTGATCCTGTCCGACCTGGCTGAGCACCTGGGCTTGCGTTCACGCGCCGAGCTGCTGGCGGCGATCGAGGCGGCCGGCTTGAAAGTGCTGGGAAAAACCGATATCCGGCCGCAGCATCCCAAGGCCAGCGATGAGGCCGATCCGCTGCACGCTGCGCGCGCCGCCGAGCTGACTTCGCTGTGGCGGTTAGGGGCGGCTTGAATCGAGTGGTTTAAATCGGGCGGAGTGAAAAATATCCGCTTTTCATTGCAGCACGGAAAATATGTGTTGTAAATTCGTCGGTTCTTTGTGGCTGCGGCCGGTGAACTGTTGTTACCCAATGTTAACGATTGTGAAATATATAAGTTTGCTATTGCTGCAAGTAAGCTCCAAATCTAGGCTATCTCTGTTCATCTGGCGATAAAAGGATGAATACAGGCCGCGCGCCTTGTCCTGCAGTGCATGCAGGCAGTCGTCGCGGCATCCCGGGATAAACACTAGAAGTGGATGAAATGAACAAGAGCAAAGGTAGCCAGCCGCCGCCAGATCCGCTATTGCCTTTGGACGATTCCGAGCTCGGACTGGACGATCTGTTCCTGGCCAGCGCCAGGCATGATCTGGCCAGCATCGAGCAAGCCCTGGCCAGCCGCGACTACTGCGCCGTGCAGCAGATGACGCACAGGCTGAAAGGCGCGGCCATGATTTTCCGCATGGCGGCCATGGTCGACGCCACGCTGCACATTGAAGCCGTGCTCAATACCGGACTGGCCGTCGATCATGCGCAGCTGGAGGCGGCCTGCGCCGCCTTGCGCCACCAGATTGAACTGCTTTAACATACCCGCCTCCTAAAACAGCTATAGTCTCCATATCAAATTCCAACTTGATATGGGGAACTCATGGCGTCTGTACACTTACAAAGCATTACTGGATATGTCCAGCAAATCCAGGCCAGGTCGCACCAGCTGCAGGCCGACGAACCGCTTGACAACGGCGGCACCGACAGCGGCCCGGCGCCCTATGAACTGCTGCTGGCCGGACTGGCCGCTTGCACCTCCCTGACTTTACGCATGTACGCCGATCGTAAACAATGGGAGCTGGGCCTGATCGATGTGCGGCTGCGCTTTTCGCGCGACGAACAAGGGCGCGAAAAGATCGATCGCACGGTCGCTTTTGGCGCACAGCTCAGTCCGGAGCAGATCGGCAGGCTGGGCGAGATTTGTGAAAAGACGCCGGTCACCAAGACCATCAGGCAAGGTACGGAAATCCAGACTACCTTGAATCCGGCCCCGCTTGAGCCGCGCGCCTGACCTGTCCTGAGGAGAAACGCATGTCGAAGATCGTTGGAGTGGCCGGCAGCCTGCGCAGCGGTTCGCTGAACGCCGCCTTGCTGCGTGCGGCAGCCGAGCTGATGCCGGCTGGTTCGGAGCTGGAAATCGGCACCATCAAAGGGATCCCCCTGTATGACGGCGATCTCGAACAGGCCGAGGGCATCCCGCCGGCGGTGGCGCTGCTGAAAGAACAGATCGCGGTGGCCGATGCGCTGCTGCTGGTGACGCCGGAATACAATAATTCCATGCCGGGCGTGTTCAAGAACGCGCTTGACTGGCTGTCCAGGCCGCCGGCCGATAGCGCTCGCATCTTCCGCGGCCGCCGGGTGGCCGTGATCGGCGCCTCGCCCGGCGGTTTCGGCACCGTGCTGTCGCAGAACGCCTGGCTGCCGGTATTGCGCACGCTGGGCATGCAACCCTGGTTCGGCGGCCGCCTGATGGTGTCGCACGCTGGCAAGGTATTCAACGAAAGCGGCGAGCTGGTCGATGAGCAGGTGCGCGAGCAGCTCAGGGAATTTAACCGGAATTTTGTCGAATTCTTGAAAAACTGAACATGAAATTCAAAGACTACTACAGCGCCCTTGGCGTCGAACGCACAGCCAGCGCCGCCGAAATCAAGCAGGCTTATCGCAAGCTGGCGCACAAATACCATCCGGATATTTCCAAGGATCCGGCCGGGGAAGAAAAATTCAAGGAAATCGCGGAAGCTTATTCAACCCTGAAGGATACGGAAAAGCGCGCCGCCTACGACCAGCTGGGCAGCCACCAGCCCGGTGAAAACGTTGAGCCGCCGCCGGCCTGGCAGCAGGGCTTCAGCGATGGCGGAACTTCCTTTGGCGATGTTGACATGGCCGACATCCTGGCTGCTTTTGCCGCATCGCGCCAGGGCGGCCGGCCGCGGCCGAGCAGGGGCGAGGACTACGAAGTCAACACGCCCATCACGCTGGAACAGATTTACGACGGCGGTGAAACCGATGTCCGGCTGAGCATGCCTGAATACGACGAGCACGGCAAATTGCACCGGGTGCCGCGCACCTTCCGGGTACGCATACCGAAAGGCGCGGAAGACGGCCAGCGCCTGCGCTTGTCAGGCAAGGGCGGGCAGGGCAGCGACGGCGGCAAGCATGGCGACCTGTATGTGATGATGAAGCTGATCCCGCATCCACTGTACCGGGTTACCGGCAAGGACCTGTATTTCGATCTGCCGCTGACGCCGTGGGAAGCCGTGCTGGGCGCAGTAGTGCAGGTGCCGACTCTTGGCGGCAAGGTGGAATTGAATGTTCCTGCCGGCACCGCCGCCAACCGCCAGTTCCGCCTGGCTAAGCGCGGGCTGCCGTCCGCCGGCGGCGAGCAGGGCAATATGTATGCGGTGGTCAGGATAGAGGTGCCGAAGACGCCCACGGCGCGCGAGCGTGAGTTGTTTGAGCAGCTCGCTGCGGAATCGGCTTTTGATCCGCGTCAGCATTTGCATTGAGGAGAGTGGCAATGACTAGCCTGTTAGTAGAAGCCGTCTGGCTGAACGATGCGGACGCCTGCACGCTGGAAGAGTTGGCGGAATATTCCGGACTCAGCCACGCTGAGCTGGCGGAGTTGGTGACGCTGGGCGCCATCGAACCGGACCGCGGCCCGGCGGCAGCATATGTATTCAGGTCGCAGACTATTGTGGTGGCCAGGACCGCGCGCCGTCTGCGTGACGACTTTGAACTCGATACGCAAGGCCTGGCAGTGGCGCTCAATCTGCTGCAACGGATCCAGGCGCTGGAAGCACGTCTGGCCGCTGCCGACGCCCGCTTGCCGCATCCTGTCTGAACCACGGCGCAAACCGTTCCTAGGCGCGATTCGCCGCGTTGGGTGTTGCCTTGCCGCTCAAGGCATCCAGCAGGTTCTGCGCCGCGCAGAGCGCCATGCCGTGCCTGGTTTCATGGGTAGCCGAGCCTATATGCGGCAAGGCGACAACATTCGCCATTTTCAGCAAAGGCGAATCCGCCGCCACCGGTTCATGCTCGAAGACATCCAGTCCGGCGCCGCGCAAGCGGCCATTTTCCAATGCGGAAATCAACGCGCTTTCGTCGACGATGCTGCCGCGTGAAATATTCACCAGGATGGCGCTGGGGCGCATCAGCGCCAGTTCCGCCGCGCCTATCATGCCGCGCGTCTGCGGCGTCAGCGGCACCGTGATGCAAACGAAGTCGGAGCTCTGCAACAGGGTGCCGAGCGGACAGAAGCGTGCTGCATAGGCCTTTTCCGCAGCCGGATTGGGACTGCGGTTGCTGTACAAGACCTGCATGCCGAATCCCAGCGCCGCCCGGCGCGCTATGGCGCCGCCGATGCGCCCCATGCCGACGATGCCCAGCGTCTTGCCTTGCACATCGGTGCCGAAACAGTCTTCGCCGATGCTGTTGGTCCAGCGCCCTTGCCTGACGTAGTCAGCCATTTCCACAACCCGCCTGGCGCTTGCCAGGATCAGCGCAAAGCCTGTGTCGGCGGTGGTTTCGGTCAGCACATCCGGCGTGTTGAGCAGCACGATGCCGCGCCGGCTCAGGTCGGCCGGGTCGAACTGGTCGATGCCGACCGAAATGGTGGAGATCGCCTTGAGCCTGGGCGCATGGTCGAGCACCGCGGCGTCGATCTTGACGCTGGCGCCGATCAGGCCGACCGCGTCTTCCAGCTCCGCCATGAAGGCCGCCCGGTTATTGTCGTCGACGCCATCGAACTGGACCACCTGGTGTTCCTGCTGCAGCAGCGCCAGCACATCGTCGGCGACTTTTTTATAGAGTACGATTTTTGTTTGCATAAGGTTTCCTTCAACAGGGACGCGCGCTCAGCGCTGGGCCGCGGGCAAGGGCAGGGCTTGCGCTTCCGGCTTGACTGAAATCGTCAACGCCACCGCAGCCAGCAAGCCGCCGGCCATGAACAGGTAGGATGCCGACGGGCTGCCGGTTGCCCCATTCAGGTAACCGACCACATACGAACCCAGGAACGAGCCGAGTGCGCCCATGCTGTTGATCAAGGCCATCGCGCCGCCGGCGACATTCTTCGGCAGCAGCTCGGGCACGATGGCAAAGAACGGGCCGTAAGGCGCATACATGGCGGCGCCGGCGATCACCAGCAGGGCATAGGACAGCCAGAAATTGCTGCTGCCCAGCAAATAGGAGCCGAGGAAAGCCAGGGCCCCGATCAGGAGTGCGGGCCAGACAAACAGTTTGCGGTTCTGCATCCTGTCGGACGCCCAGGAAGTCAGCAGCATGGCGACCACGGCGGCAAGATAGGGCAGCGACGACAGCCAGCCGGTTTCCACCATGCTGATATTCGCCGCGTTTTTCAGGATCGAAGGCAGCCACAGCACAAAACCGTATACACCTATGCTCCAGCAGAAATACTGCGCGCACAGCTTGATCACGGCCGGCGACTTGAACGCCTCCGCATAATTACGCATGGGCTTCATGCCGACCTGTTCCAGGTCGAGCGCCGCCTTCAGGTCGGCCTTTTCCTGCGGCCGCAGCCATGTCGATTCCGCCGGCTTGTCTTGCACCACGAACCACCAGATGCAGGCCCAGGCAATCGCTGGCACACCTTCCGCAATCATCATGTGGCGCCAGCCGAAGCTGTTGACCAGGTAACCGGACAGCACCGACATCCACAGTACGGTGACCGGATTGCCCAGGATCAGGAAGGTGTTGGCGCGCGAGCGTTCGGTTTTGGTAAACCAGTTGCTGATGTAGATCAGCATGGCCGGCATCACCGCGGCTTCCACCACGCCCAGCGAAAAACGGATCACCATCAGCATGGGGATATTGCTGATCATGCCGGTCAGCGCGGCGCAGCTGCCCCACAGCACCAGGCTCCAGAAAATCATCTTCTTGACGCTGCGCCGTTCGGCGTAGATGGCGCCGGGGATCTGGAAAAAGAAATAACCGAGGAAAAACAAGGCGCCGATCAGGGACGAGGTGCCTTGCGTAATGCCCAAGTCGTGATTGATGCCGGCCGCGCTGGCAAAGCCGAAATTGGCGCGGTCAAGATAAGCCAGGCTGTAGGTGATAAAAACAATCGGCATGATGAACCACCAGCGCCGGACTGCCAATTTTTTTGTTTCCATGTTGTGTCTCCTTGGTTTCCAAATTCGTTTC
>NZ_JAQGLV010000272.1 GCF_028292705.1 Collimonas fungivorans
GGCGGAAAACAGCACCAGACCGAGGGCCTGGCTTTCCGGAGGGCAAAACATGGAAGGTTTTCCGCGGTTCGGTCGGAACGGCTAAACCAGGATGTCGGGAATTGCGTTTTTGACGTGAGTGGGGACGGCGATTTCAGGGAAAAACAGGCGCTTTTCCCTTGCCGATAAAGTTTTTGCCACGCGCGTGGTCCATGGCGCGGCGCACCATCGACTGCGCTTCTTCGGCCGCTATACCGTAGTCTGCGTAGTCTGAAAAGCGGCTGCCAACCTCCACCTGCTGCAGGAATTGGCGTAGGCGCTGTTCCGCCGCCTCGGGCTGGGAGCCAAACACCCGCTGGAGTATGGTGTCCCGCGCTGGGGCGGCGCCCATGCCGTGCGCGGCACCATCGGCAGCGTAAATTAGCACAAGCTCTTTACCGCAAGATGACAAGGCGCGCCGCCAGAGTTGTTTTTTTTAAAAGCCTGTGGTTTTGTGTCTGTCATAGGTAGAATCTAAGCAGAGTAAGACTTGAAGTTAACTGTCCGAAAGAGAACCATGCCCAACACCGCCGCAGAAAGAAAACAGCAAAAACTGACAGAGA
The DNA here is from genome assembly GCF_028292705.1 of Collimonas fungivorans. Lineage (GTDB taxonomy): Bacteria > Pseudomonadota > Gammaproteobacteria > Burkholderiales > Burkholderiaceae_D > Collimonas > Collimonas fungivorans_B. The sequence goes on from NZ_JAQGLV010000272.1 coordinate 582, forward strand.
TGGTCGAATTCGCGCGCGATCGCCTCGCGCCGGAAGTGTTTGCACCGATGCAAGCTTTCCTGGTTGAGTATTACTCACAAGTGGGGGAGGAACAGATACTGAGCCGCGACATCGCCGACCTGTACGGCGCCGCCGTCGCCCACTGGCAGTTTGCGCGGCATTTTGTCAGCGGCACGCCGCGCGTGCGCATCTACAATCCGCGGGTGGACGAGCATGGCTGGCAATCCGGCCACAGCGTGATCGAGATCGTCAACGACGACATGCCGTTCCTGGTCGATTCGGTAAGCACCGAGATCAATCGCCTCGGCTTGACCCTGCACGCGGTGATCCACCCGGTGTTCCGGGTCTGGCGCGACGCCAGCGGCCAGGTCGAAAAAATCCAGCGCGCCAGCGAAAACGGCGGCAAGGATAGTGATAAAGCAAAACTGGAATCGACCATCCATATCGAAGTAGACCGCTGCACCGAAGCCGCCCGGATGGAAGAAATCCTGGCCGGCGTGCTCAAGGTGCTGGGCGATGTCCGCGCCGCGGTGGAAGACTGGCGCCAGATGATGACCGCCGCCAGCGCCGCGATCGACGACCTCAAGCAGCAGGACAACAGCGATGCCGCGCAGCAGGGCGAGATCGCCGAGGCGCGCGCCTTCCTGGAATGGATGATAGACGATCATTTTACGTTCCTTGGCTATCGCGACTACGAACTGGTGGTCAGCGACGGTGAAAACTACCTGCAGGGCGTACCCGGTTCCGGCCTCGGCATCCTGCGCGATTCCCTGCGCGTCGCCGACAGCGCCGACATGACCAAGCTGCCGGTCAGCGCGCAAGGCATCATCGATGCGCAATCGCCGATTTTCATCACCAAGGCCAATTCGCGCGCTACCGTGCACCGCGCCGGTTACCTCGACTATGTCGGCGTCAAGCGCTACGGCGCCGGCGGCAAGGTGATCGGCGAGCGCCGCATTGTCGGCCTGTATACCTCGACCGCCTACATGGTGCCCACCAGCGAGATCCCGCTGGTGCGGCGCAAAGTGGCGAAGGTGCTGGAGCGCGCCGGTTTTGTCCCGAGAGGGCACCTGGCCAAGACCTTGACCACCATCCTCGAGCAGTATCCGCGCGATGAACTGTTCCAGGTCGACGAAGACGAGCTGTTCGATACCGCCAGCGGCATCCTGCGCCTGGAAGAGCGCCAGCGCACCCGCCTGTTTGTGCGGCGCGACGCTTTCGGCCGTTATGTTTCCTGCCTGGTGTTCGTGCCGCGCGACCGTTTCAACACCGAACTGCGCGAACGGATCCAGGACTTGCTGCTGGAAGCCTTCAACGGCACCGGCGTCGAATTCACGCCCTTGCTGTCGGAATCGGTGCTGGCGCGCATCCAGTTTATGGTGCGCACCGAGCCGGGCAGCGTTGCCGACATCAATGTCGAACAGCTGGAAGCGCGCATCGTGCAAGCCACGCGGCGCTGGCAGGACGACCTGACCGAAGCCCTGCTGGAACAGCGCGGCGAGGAGCAGGGCACGCGGCTGCTGCGCCGTTACGCCACGTCATTCCCGGCCGGTTTCCGCGAAGACTATTCGGCGCGCACCGCGGTGCACGACATCGCCTTGCTGGAAGCCGCGCAGCAGGAAACCGGCCTGGCCATGAGCCTGTACCGTCCGATCGAAGCGGCGCCGGCCTCGCTGCGCCTGAAAATCTACCGCGCCGGCAAGCCGATGGCCTTGTCGCAGAGTTTGCCGATGCTGGAGCACATGGGCGTCAAGGTCAACGAAGAGCGTCCTTACCGCATCGAGCTGCAGGACGGCGAGCCGGCCTGGATCCACGATTTCGGCATGCAGAGCGCGGATGACAGCGAAGTCGAGATCGACCGCATCAAGGGCGTGTTCGAAGATGCGTTCGCCCGTGTCTGGAGCGGCGAGGCGGACAACGACGATCTCAACCGGCTGGTGCTGCGGGCCCGGCTCAACTGGCGCGAGGTCACCATCTTGCGCGCCTATGCGCGTTACCTGCGGCAAGTCGGCTCCACTTTCAGCAACGCCTATATCGAACAGGCCCTGACCGCCAACCCGGCGATTGCGCGCAAGCTGGTTGAACTGTTCCTGGTGCGCTTTGATCCGTCCCAGGCGGCCGGCGCTGAAGCCAAGGCCAAGTCCTTGCTGCAGCAGACCGAAGAAGCGATGGACCAGGTGCCGAACCTGGACGAGGACCGCATCCTGCGCCAGTTCCTGGGCGTGATCAGCGCCACCTTGCGCACCAACTATTTCCAGCGCGGCGCCGACGGCCAGCCCAAGCCTTACCTGTCGTTCAAGTTCGATCCGGCCAAGGTGCCGGGGCTGCCCGCGCCCAAGCCGATGTTCGAGATCTGGGTCTATTCTCCGCGTTTCGAGGGCGTCCACCTGCGCGGCGGCAAGGTTGCGCGCGGCGGCCTGCGCTGGTCCGACCGGCGCGAGGATTTCCGCACCGAGGTGCTGGGCCTGGTGAAGGCGCAGATGGTCAAGAACGCAGTGATCGTGCCGGTCGGCTCCAAGGGCGGCTTCGTGCTCAAGAACGCGCCGCCGACCAGCGACCGCGACGCCTACCTGCGCGAAGGGGTGGCCTGCTACCAGAATTTCCTACGCGGGCTGCTTGACCTGACCGATAATCTGGTCGACGGCAAGGTAGTGCCGCCGCAAGACGTGGTGCGCTACGATCCTGACGATCCTTACCTGGTGGTGGCGGCCGACAAGGGCACCGCCAGCTTCTCCGATTACGCCAATGCGGTTTCCGCCGAATACGGTTTCTGGCTGGGCGATGCCTTTGCCTCCGGCGGCTCGGTCGGCTACGACCACAAGAAAATGGGGATCACCGCACGCGGCGCCTGGGAAGCGGTCAAGCGCCACTTCCGCGAAACCGGCCTCAATACCCAGGAACAGGATTTCACGGTGGTCGGCATCGGCGACATGTCCGGCGACGTGTTCGGCAACGGCATGCTGCTGTCGCGCCATATCAAGCTGCTGGCCGGCTTCGACCATCGCCATATTTTCCTCGACCCGGAGCCCGATCCGGCCGCCAGCTTTGCCGAACGCGAGCGCCTGTTTGCCTTGCCGCGCTCAAGCTGGGCCGACTACAACACCAGCCTGATTTCCGGCGGCGGCGGGATTTTTGCGCGCAGCCTCAAGACCATTCCGCTGACGCCGCAAGTGCAGGCAGCACTGGGCATCAGCGCCAGCGAACTGGCGCCGACCGAGCTGATACGCGCCATCCTGCTGGCGCCGGTGGACCTGCTCTATAACGGCGGCATCGGCACCTACATCAAGGCAACCCGCGAAAGCCATGCCCAGGTCGGCGACCGCAGCAACGATGCGATACGCGTCAACGGCGCCGAGCTCAACTGCAAGGTGGTGGCCGAGGGCGGCAACCTCGGCTGCACCCAGTTCGGCCGCATCGAGTTTGCCCAGAAGGGCGGCCGCATCTGCACCGACGCCATCGACAATTCAGCCGGCGTCGACTGCTCCGACCATGAGGTGAATATCAAGATCATGCTCGGCCTGATCGTCAGCGAAGGCGAAATGACCGAGAAACAGCGCAACAAGCTGCTGGCGGAAATGACCGAGGAAGTCGGCTTGCAGGTACTGACCGACAACTACTACCAGACCCAGGCGCTGTCGGTGGCGGGCCGCCGCGCCGCCAGCCTGCTGGAACCGGAATCGCGCCTGATCCGCTTCCTGGAACGCGCCGGCCGGCTGGACCGCGCGGTCGAATTCCTGCCGTCGGAAGAAGAGTGCGCGGAACGCAAGACCGCGAAACAGGGGCTCACCGCACCGGAACGCGCGGTGCTGATGGCATATAACAAGATGTGGCTGTATGAAGAGCTGCTGGCTTCGGATTTGCCGGCAGACCCGTTCATCGCCAGTTCGCTGGCCGCTTATTTCCCGCAGCCGCTGCGCGAACGTTATCCGGACGCCATGCAGCG
>NZ_JAQGLV010000284.1 GCF_028292705.1 Collimonas fungivorans
TATGAAGTGCCGGCCGGCTTCAAATGGTTCGCCGCCGGCCTGAATGACGGTTCGCTCGGTTTTGGCGGTGAAGAGAGCGCCGGCGCCACTTTCCTGCGGCTGGACGGCTCGGCCTGGACCACCGACAAGGATGGCCTGGCGCCGGCCTTGCTGGCGGCGGAAATCACCGCGCGTAGCGGCAGGGATCCGGGCGAAGTCTATCGCAAGCTGGCCTCCGAGCTGGGCGATCCTGTCAGCACCAGGGTCGAAGCCAGCGCTACGCCGGCGCAGAAGAAGATGCTGTCGGCATTGTCGCCGCAGCAAGTGCAATGCGCAGAACTGGCCGGCGAGAAAATCCAGCACATCCTCAGCAAGGCGCCGGGCAACCAGGCTTCGATAGGCGGATTGAAGGTGGTCACCGAAGGCGGCTGGTTCGCGGCGCGGCCGTCGGGCACGGAAGATATCTACAAGATCTACGCCGAGAGTTTTCACGGCGAAGAACACTTGCAGCGCATCGTGCAGGAGGCGCAGGCGATCGTCGATGCAACCCTGGCAGGCAGTCCGCAATCGTCGCCGGCAACCAGCACATGAAGCGGAAAGCGCTGACAACGGCAGCCGAACTGGACATGCTGCAGCGCGAATCCTTCAGTTATTTCATGCACGAGACCAACCTGGAAAACGGGTTGGTGGTCGACAAGACCGCAACCGACTGGCCCGCCAGCATTGCCGCTGTCGGGCTGGCTCTGGCGGCTTATCCGGTGGCGGTCGAGCGCGGTTTCATCGGCCGGGCGGCAGCACGCAAACGGGTGCTGCTGACCTTGCGCTTCTTCTGGACCAGTCCGCAGGGGCCGGAACCGGATGCGACCGGCTACAAGGGTTTTTTTTATCACTTCCTGCATATGCAAACCGGCCGCCGCGCTTGGCAATGCGAACTGTCTACGATCGACACCACTTTTTTCCTGGCCGGCGCGCTGGCGGCCGGCTGCTATTTTGACGACCCCGCCAATACCGACGAAAGCGAAATCCGACGCCTGGCCGACGCCTTGTATCTACGCGTCGACTGGCAGTGGGCGCAAGACGGCGGCGGCGCGGTATCGATGGGATGGAAGCCGGAATCCGGTTTCCTGCCGAATCGCTGGGACGGCTATGACGAAGCGCTGCTGCTTTATATCCTCGGGCTGGGTTCGCCGTCGCATCCGCTGCCAGCCGACAGCTATTGTGACTGGGCCACCGCCTACCAGTGGCAACAAAGCTACGGCATAGATTATTTCTATGCCGGCTCCTTGTTCACGCATCAGCTGTCGCATATATGGGTGGATTTCCGCGGCATCCAGGACGGCGCCATGCGCATCAAGGGCATCGATTATTTCGAGAACAGCCGCCGCGCCACCCTGGTGCAGCAGCAATATGCGATAGCCAATCCAGGCGGTTTTTCCGGTTACGGCGAATATTGCTGGGGCATTACCGCCAGCGACGGCCCCGGGCCGTCGGTGCTGGATATCAAGGGCGTCAAGCGCGAGTTCTACGATTATGTGGCGCGCGGCGTGCCGCATGGCCCGGACGACGGCACGATCGCACCGTGGGTGGTGGTGGCCTCGCTGCCGTTTGCGCCGGAAATCGTGCTGCCGACCATCGATTATTTTGTGCACCAGGTCGGCCTCAAAACCGGCAATCCCTATGGTTTCAAGGCCACGTTCAATCCCAGTTACCCCTGCAACTGCGCGAATCCCTACGGCTGGATCTCGCCCTGGCATTTCGGCATCGACCAGGGGCCGATCATCTTGATGATAGAAAACTACCGCAGCGAAATGCTGTGGAGCTTGATGCGCAATTGCCCTTATATCGCGAACGGATTGCGGCGCGCCGGATTCAGCGGCGGCTGGCTAGGTGCGCAATAGGGCCAATGCCCGCTGACAGACGTTGGCTACGGTAAAACCGTATTCGTGCATCACCAGCTCACCCGACGCCGAGGCGCCGAAACGGTCCACGGCAAGCACATCGCCACGGATGCCGACATAACGATGCCAGCCTTGCGCCACACCGGCTTCCACCGCCAGCCTTGCGCCGATGGCGGGCGGCAGCACCGTGTCACGGTAAGCCTGGGGTTGCTGTTCGAACAGCTCCCAGCTCGGCATCGAAACAATCCGCACCTGGATATCCTGTTCCGCCAGATGCTGGCCGGCGGCCACGATCAGCGCCACTTCCGAGCCGCTGGCGATCAGGATCAAGTCCGGTTTGCCATTGGCGGCGTCAGCCAGGATGTAAGCACCGCGCTGCAGTTCTTCTGCCCCGGCAAACCGCGTGCGGTCCAGGGTAGGGACATTCTGCCGCGTCAGCACTAGCGCCACCGGCCGTTCGTGCGATTGCACCGCCACCCGCCAGGCCGCTGCCGTTTCATTGGCGTCGGCGGGGCGCAGCACGATCAGGTTGGGCAGCGCGCGCAGGCTGGCCAGCTGTTCCACCGGCTGGTGCGTGCCGCCGTCTTCGCCGAGGGCGATGCTGTCATGGGTAAACACGTACACCACCTGCAAGCCCATCAGGGCGGCAAGGCGGATAGAGGGCCGCATGTAGTCGGAAAACACCAGGAAGGTGGCGCCGAACGGCAACGCGCCGCCATGCGCCGCCATGCCGTTAATGATCGCGCCCATCGCGTGTTCGCGCACGCCGAAATGCAGGTTGCGGCCGCTGTAGCTCCAGCCGCCGCCGTCGGAACCCTGGCGGTCGCCGGCAATGATGTCGCCCGGCTCGAAATCTCCGAAGCCTTTCAAGGCGCTGTAAGTTGACGGATCAAGGTCTGCCGAGCCGCCGATCAGCGCCGGCAGATGCGCGGCGATGGCGTTCATGACCTTGCCTGACGCCACCCGCGTCGCCATGCCCTTGGCGTCGGCCGGGAACTGTGGGATGTCGGCATCCCAGCCCGGCGGCAGGCCTGCCTTGCCGCCTTCCATGAGCTGCTGCAGTTCCAGCGCGAGCTGCGGAAACTGCTGCTGGTAGGTGGAAAATTTTTCCTGCCAGGCCGCCTCGGCTTCCTGCCCCAGTTGGCCGCCTTCAAGGAAATGCGCGGCGGCCGCTTCGGGAATATAGAAAGAGGGCTGCTCCGGCCAGCCCAGCTTCTGTTTGGTCAGGCGCAGTTCTTCCACGCCAAGCGGCGAGCCGTGCGCTTCGAAACTGTCTTGCTTGTTGGGTGAACCGAAACCCAGGTGGGTGCGCACCAGGATCAGCGAGGGCCTGCCGGTCTCGCCGCGGGCCGCATCCAGCGCCCGCGCTATCGCCGCCAGGTTGTTGCCGTCTTCTACCGTTTGCGTGTGCCAGCCGTAGGCGTCGAAGCGCTGCGCGCGGTCCTCGCTGAAGGTGATGTCGGTGCCGGCGGACAGCGTCACCCGGTTGTCGTCGTACAGGTAAATAAGTTTGCCCAGCTGCAGGTGGCCGGCCAGCGATGCGGCTTCCGAGGCGATGCCTTCCATCAGGTCGCCGTCGCTCACTATGCCGTAGGTGAAATGATTGACGATGTCGAGGTCGCCGCGGTTGTAGCGCGCAGCCAGGTTGGCTTCCGCCATCGCCATGCCGACGCCGTTGGCAAATCCCTGGCCCAGCGGCCCGGTGGTGACTTCGACGCCCGGCGTCAGGCCGCGCTCCGGATGGCCGGGCGTATGGCTGCCCCATTGGCGGAACTGCTTGATCTGCTCCAGCGGCAGGTCGTAGCCGCTGAGATGCAGCAGGCTGTACAGCAAGGCCGAACCATGGCCTGCCGACAGGATGAAGCGGTCGCGGTCGAACCAGTGCGGATCGGCGGGATGGTGCTTGAGGAACTGTGTCCACAATACGTAGGCCATCGGCGCCGCGCCCAGCGGCAATCCTGGATGGCCGCTGTTGGCTTGCTGTACGGCGTCGACCGACAGGAAGCGCAGGGTATTGATGCACAAATCGTCGAGGGCGGAAGCGGGAAGCGTTGAGCTCATTCGGCAACTCCTTGAATTCGGTGGGGATGATGCAATGCAGGGGAGGGGCGCTCAGAGAAAGGTAACACTCTTTGCGGTGGTCTTCACCGGTTTAATGTAACGGACAATAGCGGAGGAATTGAGCAAGGGTGGTGCTGGTATGTTTCCCGACCGCCAGCCCCGGTAGTCCGATATTTACACCGACGTCTTCCGATAAAACCGCTTGTAAGGCG
>NZ_JAQGLV010000292.1 GCF_028292705.1 Collimonas fungivorans
GGCTGTCGGGCGTCAATGTCGATTTCTGGAAAGTGGCGGTGTACACCGTCGGCGGCGCCATCTGCGGCATCGCCGGGCTGCTGATCGCGTCGCGGCTCAATTCGGCGCAGCCGGCGCTGGGGCAGGGTTATGAGCTGGATGCGATCGCCGCGGTGGTGATCGGCGGCACTTCCTTGTCAGGCGGCACCGGCACCATCCTCGGCACCATCATCGGCGCTTTCATCATGAGCGTGCTGATCAACGGCTTGCGCATGATGTCGGTGGCGCAGGAATGGCAGACCGTGGTGACCGGCGTGATCATCATCCTGGCGGTGTACATGGATATCCTGCGCCGCCGGCGCCAGTGATAAGAGCAAGTTTTGCAGGTGCAGTTACGGGCCGTTGCAGCAAGGCCCACCGTTTTATAACCATAAGAGGAGACTTGAAATGATAAAGAGAAGAGCAGTCAACATCGCCGTCGGCCTGGCGCTTGCGCTGGGATTCAGCGCCGCGGCGGTAGCCGAGGATGTCTATATTCCCCTGATCTCGAAAGGCTTCCAACACCAGTTCTGGCAAGCGGTGAAAGCCGGCTCGGAGCAGGCCGCCAAGGATTTCAATGTGAAGGTGTCGTTCGAAGGGCCGGAAACCGAAGCCATGGTCGACAAGCAGATCGACATGCTGTCGGCGGCGCTGGCCAAGAAGCCGAAGGCGATCGGCTTCGCCGCGCTGGACAGCAAGGCTGCTTTGCCGTTGCTGAAAAAGGCCCAGGCCGCTCATATCCCTATCGTTGCGTTTGACTCGGGTGTCGACAGCGACATTCCAGTGACTACCGCCACCACCGACAACAAGGCGGCGGCGGCGCTGGCGGCCGACAAGATGGCTGAGCTGATCGGCAAGGAAGGCGAAGTGGCGGTAGTGGCGCATGACCAGACCAGCCGTACCGGCATCGACCGCCGCGACGGTTTTGTCGAACGCATGAAGACTTATCCCAAGATCAAGATCGTCAGCATCCAGTACGGCGCCGGCGACCAGTTGAAATCGACCGAGATCACCAAGTCCATCCTGCAAGCCTATCCACGCCTGAAGGGCGCTTTCGGCACCAATGAAGGCTCCGCCATTGGCGTACTGAACGGCGCCAAGGAAATGAAACGCAAGCTGGTGATCGTCGGCTATGACTCCGGCAAGCAGCAGAAAGATGCGATCAAAGACGGCAGCATGGCCGGCGCCATCACACAGAACCCGGTCGGCATCGGCTATAAGACGGTAGAGGCCGCGGTCAAGGCGCTCAAGGGTGAAAAACTGCCCAAGGTGATCGATACCGGTTTCTACTGGTACGACAAGAGCAATATCAACGATCCCAAGATCGCCGCCGTACTGTACGACTGATGCCGGGCGTTTTCAGGTAGCAGGCGCGGCCCGATAGGCGACAGATATCGGGCCGTGGCATAGCTGTCTGTCATTTCAGCAAATCCAGCCGCTCATGCCATTCAAACAAGGATTCATGCGGAAACTGCGTGAACTGCTTGTCCTTGCGGCCAGCCTTGACTTCCACCCATGGCGCTTTATAGGCTAACAGCAGGTGGGTATATTCGGGCGGCGCCGGCAGCGGCGTATCGATGGCGGAAGCGAACGGGTGGACCAGCTCCGGCCATTCCGGGCTGTAGAGCCACAGCGCGCTGCCGCAGCGCCGGCAGAAATGCCGTTGCGCCGTGCTGGTGTGGAGCCGTGATTCGCCTTGCCGTTTGAGTTTTGCGTGGTAGACGCTGATGTCGTCCTGGCCTTGCACCTTCAGGGTGCTGGCGTCGCCGCCGATGTTGACGGCGTATCCGCCGCCGCCCTGGGTCTTGCGGCAAATCGAACAATAACAGCGCTGGTAAGGATAGGGCGTATCGCTTTCCAGGCTGAAACGGACTGCGCCGCAATGGCAGGATCCCTTGAGCTTCATGGTTCTCTCCTAGTTGTCGCCGCCTCCAGTATCACCGATCCCGGCCGATAGCCAGTGTTAAGCACCGAACATACAGTCCCGCGGTTGAAGCGCATCATGCCTTCCTCTTATTCCGGCGTCGCCGGTACTGGCTAGGAGGAAACATGCTGGCGAAATATATATTTGTCACTGGCCTGATTACGGCGATTTCCGTTTTCAGCAGCGAACGAGCCGCTAAAACCGGTGCGCCGACCATCACTCCGATATCCCCTTCATCGCAAATTGCGCCGCCCAAGCGGCTGCTGGCGCCGGCCTTGCCGGCTGAGCCGGAGCCCGAACTCGAGCACGTGAACATCGATGGCAGTATAGTTAAGAGAACCTGAAGCATCCAGTTGCAGGCAGATCAAGGAAATGGTTATGGAGCTGGTCCGTACTTACATGATTGAAACCACGAATGCGCTGTTTACGCTGGTCGTCACCGAAGGCAGCCATGGCGGCCCCTACAAGGCGACCTATGTCGGGACGCGCCAGAAAGTCGAACTGCCCTGGGTGGATAATCCCGGGCTGGGCCAGAAAGATCTTGACGGCCAAGCGGCAGACGTCGATTTCGATGTGCTGATCGCCACCTGCCACCGGCAGATCGCGGAGCGCGGCGGCGAAATCCTCGGTATTCAGGATATTTCCGTAATCGACGAGCGTCCTCGCAGAGACTGGGGATCCGGCCGCTGACAACCTCACGCCGTTCGCGATAGCAAAAAAACTTGCGAAATCGCTCCCGATGGAGAATTATTTAAGCTCCAGTCCCTCTCACTCCCAATGACACTGTCAAGGCCCGGCGCGCCAGAACCGGGCCGGCCGGTGCACGCCGGTGTTCTGCGAGGGTAATTCATTCATCGTCTGGATGGGCAAGGAGATCTGTATGAGGCCAATCAGTACCTACATCATTGAAACCAACAATGCGCTTTTCACGCTGGTAGTCACGGAGACGGATGACGGCGGTCCGTATAGCGCTTCATATATCGGGACCAGCCCGAAATTTGAGCAGACCGATACCGATGACGACGCCGATCCGGTGCAGGAAGATATCGAGGGCGAAATGGAAGACGCCGATTTCGACGTGCTGCTGGCGGCCTGCCACCGGGAGATCGTGGAGCGCGGCGGCGATATCGTCAGTATCGAAGATATATCTGACGACGATGACCGCTAGCCTGTTCCAGGCCGCTTCCTGATCAGAAGCGCACTTTCAGGTAAGCGCTGGGCCCGACCAGCTTGACGCCCAGGTTGGCCTCATAGTTGGCGCTGTCCCGGTACAGCTGGATCTTGGTGATGCCGTAGTCGGCGCCGATGCCGACATTCTTGAACGGAAACCACTCGACGCCGACATTGCCGTTATAGATATGGCCGTTGATGTTGCCGCCGTTTTTCTTGACGCCGGAAGCCTCGGCGTACAGGCGCACATTGTCGCTCAGCGCGGTGCGCACGCCCACTTCCAGCAGCGGCGCGATGGCGTTGTCGCTGCGCGAATCGCTGGCGGTGCCGCTGACGCCGTCCAGCGAGCCGCGCGCCATGGTGTCGAGGTCGGCCTGGTAGTAGGCGGCGCCGGCGCCGAGGCCGAATACCGTATTGCCGGATCCGAACCACCATTTATAGGCCAGCTGCGCCAGTTCGACCTTGAGGCGGGCATTGGCGGAAGCGTCGCCGGTGACCACCTGGCCATTGACGGTGGCGGTGCGGGCGATGGTGGCGTCAAAATTGTTGGTGTAGCGGTAGTAATCGAACGCCAGGCCCTGGTGGTCGCCCAGCAGCACGTCGGCGCGCACCCGGCCCAGCGTCTTGTGGTCGCGCGTCAGGTCGCCGGTCTCGGCGCGGCCGTATTTGGTGTTGACGCCGATATTGAAAGTCGGCTCGACATAATAGCCGCCGACCGACAGGCTGAAACGGTCCAGCGCCGGCGACGGATCGGCCAGCGCGCAGGAGGACGCGAGGCACAAGCCTGTTGCGGCCAGGGATTTGGTCAAGATGCTCATCGGGAGATCCTCATTCAAGTTTATCCGCCTGGGGAGAAAATGCCTGGATAAAAGCTTAGCAGGAGCAACTTGGGGCGAATGAGCGATAGCTAACATTCCAGATTGGAATGCCAGGATTTTTATGGCCGGCAGCGGCTCTTTGCGGCGCAAGGAAGAATTTCCAGGGGTTGATATATACTGCGATATGACTGTATATTCATACAGTCAATCATCCTTCAATTTTTACCTGGCGCGCAATACGTCGCGCCGCGGTGCCCGTAACATGGTCAGAGTGCTGGAAAACCGGTTTTATTATCTCGACAATTTCCT
>NZ_JAQGLV010000317.1 GCF_028292705.1 Collimonas fungivorans
CATATAGGGTAAATTTACGGCATGGCGTCAGCCGCATCCGCTCCGGGTCGCGGCACACGCTGGGCGTGATTTTCCATGACGCTTTATGAAGAGCAGCGCATGACTTTAGATTTGTTCGACCTTGAAGAATTGTCCGGATTGTCTGACAAACGCCAGCAGCAACTGGCGCAAGATGCATTCGTATTGCGTGCCTTCGCCACGCCATACGTAGCGCAGCTGTTGCCGCTACTGGAAACAATCCAGCAAACATCGCCGTTCCGCCACCTGGTGACGCCCGGCGGCTTCCGCATGTCGGTGGCCATGACCTGCTGCGGCGCCCTAGGCTGGACCAGCGACCGCCGCGGCTACCGCTACAGCGCTATCGACCCGGACAACGGCCGCAACTGGCCCGCCATGCCCGACATTTTTTTGCAACTGGCGCAAGCCGCGGCAGCACAAGCCGGATTCGACGATTTCCTGCCGGATGCCTGCCTGATCAACCGCTACCAGCCAGGAACCAGGCTGTCGCTGCACCAGGACAAGGATGAGCAGGACTACGCCGCGCCCATCGTTTCCGTTTCGCTGGGCATCCCTGCGATGTTCCTGTTCGGCGGCCACGAGCGCAGCGACAAGGCGGCGCGCGTGCCGCTGTTCCATGGCGACGTCGTAGTCTGGGGCGGCGTCGACCGCCTGCGCTATCACGGGGTGCTGCCGCTGAAGGAAGCCGAACACCCGCTGCTCGGCGGTCAACGGATCAATCTCACTTTTCGCAAGGCCGCTTAAGTGCTCACTTCAATGCCGGGTTCAACCATTCTCGCTGCCGACATACCAGGCAATACCTACCATGAAGCAGAACAATTCCTCTCAGCGCTGGACGCTGACTGGGCCCGCCATATAACCCGCATCGGTCCCTGCCGCCACACCGCCAAGCCGGCGCGCGATCCCTATGAAGCCCTGGTGCGGGCAATTGCTTACCAACAGCTGCATGCACGCGCCGGCGACGCCATCCTCGGCCGCATGCTGGCCCTGTTTGGCGATACACCTTTTCCAAGTGCACGGCAATTGCTGGATACGCCTGTCGATATCTTGCGCGGCTGCGGCTTCTCGGCCGGCAAGATCGCCACGATCCACGGCATTGCCCAGGCGGCGCTGGATGGCGTTGTGCCCCCGCGCGCCGAAGCTGTAACCATGAGCGACGCCGACCTCATCGAGCGCCTGATCAGCTTGCGCGGCGTCGGCCGCTGGACCGTGGAAATGTTCCTGATCTATACGCTGGAGCGCATGGATATCTTGCCGGCCGACGATTTCGGCGTACGCGAAGGCTACCGCCGCCTGAAGAACCTGCCGCAGGTGCCGACCAAAAAGCAGATTGGCGACATCGGCCTGGCCTGGAGCCCTTACCGCACCGTGGCCGCCTGGTATCTGTGGCGCCTGCCGAAAAATCCGGCAGATTATGAGGATAATGAAGATATTGTCTGAATTTGGCAGCAAGACTCGGAGTGCCGTGCCTCCGATGCGTTGCTAAAGTACAGCCACGATATCCAACCGGAAGCCGATATGCGAGCGCTGACACAACACCAACACACTGCCAGGCAAGCCGCCGAGCGCGACCCGCGCTGGGCGGCAGTACTGGCGCGCGATCCGGCCGCAGACACGCAATTTGTCTACGCCGTCAAGACCACCGGCGTGTATTGCCGCCCGAGCAGCCCGACACGCCTGCCGCGCCCGGAAAACGTCGAATTTTTCGATACGCCGGCGGCGGCCGAAGCAGCCGGCTACCGGCCCAGCAAGCGCGGCGCCGATCAGACCTCGGTGGCGGCCCAGCATGCCGAACTGGTAGCGGCCGCCTGCCGCCGCATCGAGAGCGCGGAAGAACTGCCGAGCCTGGAGATGCTGGCTGCCGACGCCGGCCTCAGCCTGTTTCATTTCCACCGCGTGTTCAAGGCGGTCACCGGGCTGACGCCCAAGGCGTATGCCAATGCCCACCGCGCAAAAAAAGTACGCGACCATCTCAGCCACAGCCATTCGGTTACCGAAGCAATCTATGACGCCGGCTTCAATTCCAACAGCCGCTTCTATGAAGCCTCGGGCAAGGTGCTGGGCATGACGCCGACCGACTATCGCGCCGGCGGCGCCAACACCGATATCCGGTTTGCCATCGGTGAATGCTCGCTGGGCGCGATCCTGGTGGCGCGCAGCGAACGCGGTGTCTGCGCTATCTTCCTGGGCGACGATCCGAATGCGCTGGCGCATGACTTGCAGGATAAATTCCCGCGCGCCCACCTGATTGGCGCCGATCATGATTTCGAACAGCTGGTGGCGCAAGTGGTGGGGTTCATCGAAGCGCCTGCGCTCGGCCTGGACCTGCCGCTGGACGTACGCGGCACGGCTTTCCAGCAGCGCGTCTGGCAGGCGTTGCGCGATATCCCGGCCGGCAGCACCACCAGCTATGCTGAAATCGCAGCCCGCATCGGCTCGCCCAAGGCCGTGCGCGCCGTGGCCCAGGCTTGCGCCGCCAACAGCCTGGCCGTGGCGATTCCCTGCCATCGCGTGATCCGCAGCGACGGCAGCGCCTCGGGTTATCGCTGGGGCGTGGAACGCAAGCACGCATTGCTGGAACGCGAACAAAGAAAGTGAAACGGAAGTGAGCAAAGCGTGGCGGCTCGTCGGCGCCGACGGCAGCAGCTATGACAGCGACTGTCCGGGCGAACTGGGCGGCCACCGCCGCAGCCGCATATACGGCCGCCTGGATTGCCGCGCGGCGTTGCAGGCGATTGCGCGCGGCGGTTATGTGAAGAACCGGGTGTTCTTTCTCAACCAGGCTGAGGCGCGGGCCGCCGGCTACCGGCCTTGTGCAGTCTGCCTGCCGCAGGATTATGCACGCTGGAAAGCGCAGCAGGACCTGACGGCTGCAAGCCGGTAATTTTTACAGCGGACGCAACTGCTCGTCCAGCGAACGCGTTTTTTCACTGATGATATCGCCGGTATGCAGCGTCGTCTTGCGTTCGATCAGCATGATGTGGCACTCCTGTTCCGCCACCGGGTTATGCCGCACGCCTTTCGGCACGACGAACATTTCGCCTTCGCCCAGTTCTACCGTGCGGTCTTCCATTTCGATGCGCAGATGCCCTTTCAGGATCAGGAACAGTTCGTCTTCGTTGTCATGGCTGTGCCAGGCCAGCGAACCTTTTACCTTGGCGACCTTGACGTAAGAATCGTCGACTTCGGCCACCACGCGCGGCGACCAGTGTTCTGTCAGTGAAGCTGCTATCTGTTGCGGTGAGCTAACGTTAGACATGATTTTCCTATCGGTGACTGTTTTCCATCATTGCTGAAGGTCCATCAAGGGCCTTTCAGTTTACTGGCCAGGTAATTCCGCACTTGCTGTTCCTGTTCCGTCGACATGTCGCCCAGCACGCCATGCCGGTGCGCTGGAATATGCGCAGCCAGGTCCGCATTGTCGTCAAAAACATAATGATTGAAGATGGCGGCCCAGGCCTGGCGATAAGCTGGCGCCCGCCTTTTCAGGTTGATCAGGGCCAGCATCAGGCTGTCGGAGCCGGAGTGGATGGAATCGGCCGTACCGACCGCGCCGCCCCACCAGTAATTGACCAGGATATTGCATGCCTGCAGCGACTCGACATGATGCCACCACAGCGGCGGTATGTAGAGCGCATCGCCCGGCTCCAGTTCTGCCGACCTGGCCGCTTTCAGGGCATCCTTGAACTTGGGATATTTGTCGAAATCCGGCTCGTTCAGCGCCACCATGCTGATCGGCGCACCCGTGGGCGCGAAATCCAGAGGGCCGATATAAAGATTGCCGATCTGTTCCGGCGGGAACAGGGTAAACCGGCGCTTGCCGCTGACCACGCAGGCGATGTTATGGGCATCGTCAAAATGCGCGGGAG
>NZ_JAQGLV010000322.1 GCF_028292705.1 Collimonas fungivorans
TGCTGCAGCTCGGCCAGCGAGCGCTCACCGGTGAAAAATTGCAATAGATGGGATTCGTAAAACAGGCCGCTGCCGGCAACGCTGCGCGCCAGGGCAGCCGCCAGTTGCTGTGGTTCCGGTCCCGATATCGGTGCGGCGGTAGCCGGCCACAGCGGCGCACTGCCATTTACTGCCTCGCCCTTGGCCGGCGTCGCCCCCAGCAGTTCGCTGATGACGCGCGCCGCCGCGCTCAGGCTGGCGCCGTCAGCAGCGCCCGGCGCCAGCCTGGAACTGCCCGCCTGCGCCGGCTGGCCGGGATCGATCCCGAGCTGGCGGTCGACTGCTGCGCGCGACGGCAGCCGGGTATCGTTCGCAATCGCTTCGATGTCGGTGATCAGGGGCGTGCCGCCGTTCATGGTGCATGGCCAGGGCTACTGGCCGTAAGCATGGTTGAGATGCTGCTGTCGATGCATGTTGCCGAGCAGGCTGCTCAACTGCGCCAGCTCCGGCGTCAGGATATCGCGGATTTTTGCATCGTCGGCCAGGATCCGGCTCAGCAGGCTGTGCTTGCGCACCAGCTGCAGCGGCTCCAGCGGCTCCGCCAGCTCGATGCCCTTCAGGCGCTCGACCCAGGATCGGAACTGCTGCCCCAGCTGCACCAGGCCATCCCAATCGCCGGCGCGCGCCGATTCCAGCATGCGGCCGGTCAGCGGCGCGATCTTTTCGTAGCATTCCATCACTTCATGTTGGGGCGTCATCTCATCCCCTTGCCGAAAGATCGTTGATAAGCGCGCCAGTTTGGCCGCCGCTGATCTCGCGCCAGGCCGAAGCGATGTTTTCCAGCAGCCGGTCGGCCTCCTCCAGCAAGGCAGGATCGTTATGCAGGTTGGCGTACAGCAGGCGTTGATTGATGTAGTCGTACAGCGCCGACAGGTTGGCCGCCAGCTCGGCGCCGGCGTTGCCGCCAGCCTCGGCATCCAGGCTGGCCTTGAGGCCGCTGTCGATGATGCTGACCGCTTTTGAAATGGCGTTGCCTTTGGCGACAATGTCGCCGCTCGCCATATGGTGGCGCGCCATGCTGATGGCAGCCTTGGCGCCGTCGAACAACATGGTCAGCAGCTGCTGCGGCGAGGCGCTCATGACCGCGCTTTCGATGCCGACCCGAGCGTAGGCGCGAGCGCCAGGATTGAGCATGGGCGCGGCGGCAGAAGATGTATACATGAAACCTCGTCTTATTTGGAACTGGTGTCGTTGAGAGCAGCAAATTGCTGGGTCAGATAGCTGCTGGTCTGGTTCATGCCGGCGATCAGCGTATCGAGATCGGTAAATTGCTTGGTATAGCGCGCAATCGTCGTGCTGATGAGCGACTGCGTGCTGGTCATCTGCGTCGCCAGCGTTTTCAAGGAGCTGTTCAGGCCGTCGGTCGCCGACTTCAACGGCCCGTTGCTGGCCGTGAAGCCGGTCAGCAAGGTCGACATCGTGGAGCCGAAGCCGGTGGCGCCGGAAGTGCTGGAAAACAGGTTCTGCACGCCGCTCAGGTTGGTGGTGAGCGCGCTGGTCAGCTTGGTCGAATCGATCGCCATGGTGCCGTCGGCCTGGAACGTCACGCCGATCTGCGCCAGCATGGTCAAGGGTGCGCCGCTGCCGCTGGGGGGTTGCGGCGTGTTCATGGTGTCGCGGATGCGGGTCTGGATATTGCGCAAGGTTGCGTCGCCGGTCAGCGGCGCCTGCGTCTGCGCCGCCGTATTGAAAGCCGTGTATTGCTTGGTGAGGGTCTGCAGGCTGTTATAGGTAGTGACAAAATTCGAAATCGCGGCTTGCACGGTCGCCGTATTGCTTTGCAACGACAAGCTGCTGGCGCCGGTGCCGGTCAGTGTCATGGTCACGCCCTGCACTGCTTCCTTGACGGTATTGCTGGCGCTGGTGACAGCGATGCCGTTGACCGTCATCTGCGCATTCTTGCCTTCCACCGTCTGCTGCAGGTTTTGCGTGCCGGCAGGATCGTTGGACAGCAGGTTGGACAATGCCGCATCGCCGCTGACGCTGATCTTCATGGTGGAAGTCGCGCCAGTCTGGGTGGAAGTCAGGACCAGGCGGTTCGGCGTGTTGCTGCCGTCGTTGACAATAGATGCAGTAACGCCAAGGGCCGTGTTTTTATTGATAGCGTCACGGATGCCCACCAGCGTGTTGTTGCTCGAATCGATAGTGATCGAAGCCGCGGCGCGTGTGCTGTCCGCGGTAAACGTTGCGCCGCTGTATTTGCCGGAAGCCGGGTCCAGCGTGCCGCCCGAAATGCTGCCGAACTGCAGCGTCACGGTACCGCTGCCGACAGCCGCGGTGGTGCTGGCGACGCCGGCAGTCGCCAGCGAGTGCGCCTGCGCCAGCTGGCTGACGTTGATCGCGTAGTTTCCTATGCCGGCAGTGGTGGTCGCCGTCGCGCTCAGCACCGAGGTGGTGCCGGCAGTCGCCGTAACATTCTGGAACAGCGCCGGATTGCCCAGCTGCGCGGCCGCCACCTGCAATGTGCTCAAGGCATTCTGTATGATGCCGTAAGCCGACAGCTTGGCGTTATACGCGCTCTGCTGGTTGCTCATGGCGGTGAGCGGCTGGTTTTCAGAGACGGTAATGCTGCTTAGCAGGGTAGCCAGCGGCAATCCTGACGCCGCTCCCAGGTTGGTAACTAAAGTCATGTCACTTCCTTTGCATTGAATATCGTTTTCGAGTGCGCTGCCCGCGGCTGCTATGCCGTTTTTTCCAGCAGCACACCCTTCATCTGGTCCATGACCTTGGCGATCCGCACCACTTCTTCGCTGGGAATCTGCAAGACCACCTTGCCGTCCTGCTGGTCCACCACCTTCAGGATCACATCCTTGTAGCCAGGATCAATCTGGAACTGCACGCTCACGGCCCTCAGCTGCAACTGGCGATTGATCTCGTCGATCTTGCTTTGGATCTGCGACCGCTCGGGCACGCTTGCCAACTTGCCGCCGCCGGTTTCCGGCGCTTTAATCATCACCACGCCGCTGTCCCTGGCGGCTTTCTCGTTCGTTGCGGCCGCGGCACCTGCGCCCTCGGCCGGCGCGACCCTGCTTGCAGCATCCATGTTGATTGCATTCGGCATCACATCCTCTTCCGGCTGTACCTGTCCGCTCGGGTCTATCAGGCCGAAACCGCCCAAACCCGACTGGACAAAACATCATGGAACCGGAAGGAGCCGCATAAGCGGCCACCCCCGGGTAGGCAAACTCCGCAATCGCCTTGGACCGGCGTCTGCGGAATCGGCTCATTGCTTATTGCAGCAATGTCAAAACGCTTTGTGTCGACTGGTTCGCCTTCGCCAGCACCGAAGTGCCTGCCTGCTGCAGAATCTGCGCGCGTGTCATGTTCGACACTTCGGTCGCGTAGTCTGCGTCCTGGATGCCGGAACGCGAAGAAGACAGGTTAGTCACCGTGGTGCCCAGGTTAGCGATGGTCGAAGCAAAACGGTTCTGCACCGCGCCCAGCGAGCTGCGCAGGCTGTCGACTTGCGACAGGGCGCTGTCGATTGCTGTCAGCGGGCTGCCGCTGGCTGCCGTCA
>NZ_JAQGLV010000323.1 GCF_028292705.1 Collimonas fungivorans
CGCTGCAGCTGACGCGGATACAGCTGATTACCCAGGACGAGCGGACTATCGACGCCGGGCAAGCGCAGCAGCTGTCGGCCTTGTTTCAGCGGCGCTTGCTGGGCGAGCCGATTGCGTACATTGTCGGTCAGCGCGAATTTTATGGCTTGCAACTCGAAGTCACCCCCGACGTCCTGATTCCGCGCCCTGAGACCGAACTGCTGGTGGACCTGGCGCTACAGCATTTGCCTGCCGCCGGCGCCCTGGAGACGCTGAGGGTGCTGGACCTGGGCACCGGTTCCGGCGCCATCGCGGTCGCCATCGCCCACAGCCGTCCGGACCTGCAACTGACCGCGCTGGACGTCAGCGCCGCCGCGCTGGCGGTGGCCGGCCGCAACGCCGCGCGCCATCTGGCGCCGGGCCAGTCACCCATGCAGCTGTTGTTAAGCAGCTGGTACGGCGCGCTGGACGACCGGCAGTTCAATGTGATCGTCGCCAATCCGCCGTATATCGTTGCCGGCGACAGCCACTTGACGCAGGGCGACCTGCGCTTCGAACCGCAAGACGCGCTGACCGACCATGCAGACGGCTTGAGCGCGCTGCGCATCATCATCGATGGCGCAGCGCGCCACCTGAAAGACGGCGGCTGGCTACTGATGGAACATGGCTACGATCAGGCGCCGGCGGTGCGTGAACTGCTGCAGGCGCAGCAATTTGACGCCGTGCAAAGCTGGGAGGACATCGCCGGCATCGAACGCGTCAGCGGCGGCAGGCGCAGGGCGCCAGGTTAATCGGCAAAAAACAGAAAAGCGCGGCATGCCGCGCTTTTTTTACATCCATGCCGGATCAGGACATTAGTCCTTCTCACCCCAGATTGCCGGGTACACGATACCCGCGATAACCGCGCCGACCAGCGGCGCCAGCCAGAACAGCCACAGCTGCTGCAACGCCCAGCCGCCGACAAACAGCGCCTGGCTGGTGCTGCGCGCCGGATTCACCGAGGTATTGGTGACCGGGATGCTGATCAGGTGGATCAGGGTCAGGCACAGGCCGATCGCGATCGGCGCAAAGCCTGCTGGCGCGCGCTTGTCGGTCGCGCCCAGGATCACGATCAGGAAGATGAAAGTCATCACCACTTCAGAAATCAGGGCCGCGTTCATCGAATACAGGCCCGGCGAATGGTCGCCATAACCGTTGGCGGCGAAATTGCCGATCTCCGCACCCGCTTTGCCGGTGGCGATCAGGTACAGGACGCCTGCGGCGATAATGCCGCCGACTACCTGGGCAACCCAGTAAGGCAGGATTTCGCTTTTCGGGAAACGGCCGGCGGTAGCCAGTCCAAGCGTCACTGCCGGATTCAGGTGGCAGCCGGAAATATGGCCGATGGCGAACGCCATCGTCAGTACGGTCAGGCCGAAAGCCAGCGCGACGCCGTGAAAACCGATTCCCAGGCCCGGGAATCCGGCCGCCAGCACAGCGCTGCCGCAACCGCCGAGGACCAGCCAGAATGTGCCAAGGGCTTCCGCGCCCAGACGTTTAGAAAGATGCATATTTGACTCCTGAAGAAATACTACTGTGTGATTAATGAACAATGGGCTTTACATCTTCGCCCTGTCGCATACGGCCACAAGCATATTTGCTGACTCATCGGCAAACAAGAAAAAAATTATCATTTAACAATATTTTTCATTTACAACCATTTTCCTCACGTCAGATCAGATTCGTCTGGCAGTTGTCTATCGAACAGTCTGACAAGCGCGCATAAATAATACCACCAGGAAATAAAAATATGGTGATATGACAAGCTTTTCGGCCAGGCGTATTTCAGGGCGGCTTCTTTTCGGACTGTCAAGACTGGCGGAATTATCTGGATTGCGTATGATCCAACGCTTGATTTTCATTCTTAAGACTCTCGACTCTCTATGCTGCCTTCGATCGAACAACGTCTCGCCCTTGAACTTGCCGCCAAACCGGTGCAGGTCGCCGCTGCCGTCGCCCTGCTGGACGAAGGCGCCACCGTGCCCTTTATCGCTCGCTACCGCAAGGAAGCCACCGGCGGCCTGGACGATATCCAGCTGCGCCTGCTGGAAGAACGCCTGCGCTACCTGCGCGAGCTGGAACTCCGCCGCGGCGCAATCCTGGCCTCGATTGAAGAACAGGGGAAAATGACGCCGGCGCTATTGCAAGCGATCTCGCTGGCAGAGGACAAGACCCGGCTCGAAGACTTGTACCTGCCGTACAAGCTGAAGCGCCGCACCA
Source organism: Collimonas fungivorans (assembly GCF_028292705.1). Classification (GTDB taxonomy): domain Bacteria; phylum Pseudomonadota; class Gammaproteobacteria; order Burkholderiales; family Burkholderiaceae_D; genus Collimonas; species Collimonas fungivorans_B. The sequence continues at coordinate 2,239 of NZ_JAQGLV010000323.1, forward strand.
AGGCGCAAATCGCCGCCGAAGCCGGCCTGACCGAGCTGGCCGATGCCCTGCTGGGCAATCCCGAACTGAATCCGGAGCAGGAAGCCGACAAGTACCTGAAGCCGGCATTCAGCACCGATAATGGCGACAACCCTGGCGTCGCCGATGCCAAGGCCGCGCTCGACGGCGCCCGCCAGATCCTGATGGAGCGGTTCTCGGAAGATGCCGCGCTGCTGCAGGCGCTGCGCGAATACCTGACCGAGCACGGCGTGGTCGAATCGAAAGTAGTGGAAGGCAAACAGGACGCCGGCGAAAAATTCGCCGACTACTTCGACTATTCCGAAACCATAGGCACGATTCCATCGCACCGGGCGCTGGCGCTGTTCCGCGGCCGCCGCGAAGAAATCCTGAATGTGGTGCTGCGCCTCGACACGGAAGAAGAAAAACCGAAATGGGATGCTCCGCACAATCCGTGCGAAGGCCGCATCGCCGCCCGTTTCGGCATCAGCAACAAGAACCGCGGCGCCGACAAATGGCTGAGCGATACGGTACGCTGGAGCTGGCGCGTCAAGGTCTTCATGCACCTGGAAACCGAGCTGATGACGAAGCTGCGCGAAACCGCGGAAGTGGAAGCGATCAACGTCTTCGCGCGCAACCTGAAAGCGCTGCTGCTGGCGGCGCCGGCCGGACCGCGCGCCACCATGGGCCTCGATCCTGGCTTGCGCACCGGTGTCAAGGTAGCCGTGATCGACGCCACCGGCAAGGTGGTCGACACCACCGCGATTTATCCGCACCAGCCGCGCAACGACTGGGACGGCTCGCTGCACACGCTGGCGCAGCTGGCGGAAAAGCACAAGGTGTCGCTGATTTCGATCGGCAACGGCACCGCTTCGCGTGAAACCGACAAGCTGGCGCAAGACCTGATCAAGCTGCGGCCGGAGCTGAAGCTGACCAAGATCGTGGTGTCGGAAGCCGGCGCTTCAGTCTACTCGGCCTCGGAATTCGCCTCGCGCGAACTGCCGGACATGGACGTTTCGCTGCGCGGCGCAGTGTCGATTGCGCGCCGCCTGCAAGATCCGCTGGCGGAGCTGGTGAAGATCGATCCGAAGTCGATCGGCGTCGGCCAGTACCAGCATGACGTCGGCCAGACCCAGCTGGCGCGCTCGCTGGATGCGGTGGTGGAAGATTGCGTGAATGCGGTCGGGGTAGACGTCAACACGGCGTCGGCGCCGCTGCTGGCGCGGGTTTCCGGCCTCAATGCCAGCGTTGCCCAGAGCATCGTTACCTATCGCGACATGAAAGGCATGTTTACTTCGCGCGCCGGGCTGCGGGAAGTGCCGCGCCTGGGTGAAAAGACCTTTGAACAGGCGGCCGGTTTCCTGCGCGTCATGAACAGCGACAATCCTTTGGACGGCTCCGCGGTGCACCCGGAATCCTATCCGCTGGTGGAAAAAATCCTGGCCGACATCAAGAAAGACGTCAAGGGCGTGATCGGCGACGACAAGCTGCTGAAATCGCTCAACCCGGCCAAATATGCCGATGAAAAATTCGGCGTGCCGACCATCGCCGACATCCTCAAGGAACTGGAAAAACCCGGCCGCGACCCGCGCCCGGAATTCACCACCGCGACCTTCAAGGATGGCGTCGAAGAAATCCGCGACCTGCGTCCCGACATGATCCTGGAAGGCGTGGTCACCAATGTGGCGGCGTTTGGCGCATTTGTCGATATCGGCGTGCACCAGGACGGCCTGGTGCATATTTCCGCGCTCTCGAATACGTTCGTCAAGGATCCGCACAGCGTGGTCAAGGCCGGCCAGGTGGTCAAGGTGAAAGTGCTGGAAATCGATGAAAAGCGCAAGCGTATCGCGCTGACCATGCGCCTGACCGACAATGCGCCGGTCGCCGGCGCCAAACCGGAACAGCGCGCCGACCGCAATGACGCCAAGCGCCTGTCCCAGCAAAAGCAGGCGGCGCCGGCGCCGGCCAACAGCGCCATGGCCGCCGCCTTTGCAAAGTTAAAGGGATAGCAATATCCCCGGCACCGGACAAGGCCCGCCCTGCGCCAGCGCGAGGCGGCACTGTCCGGTACGCCAATACCAGTTCGGGCGAGAGCCAATTTGGGGCCAACGGGCCCTAATCGCGGCTGTCATCGTATAATCACGGCACAATCGATTTCCAACAGGTTTTATTTTGTCAGCCGCTCCCAACACTTCATCCTCACAATTCATGATGTCCCCGATCGCGGCCGATATGGAAGCGGTCAACGCAGTGATTCGCCGGCAGTTGCATTCCGATGTGCCGCTGGTGAACCAGATTGCCGAATACATCATCAGCGCCGGCGGCAAGCGCCTGCGCCCGGTGCTGGTCTTGCTGATGGCCCAGGCTTACGGCTACAGCGGCGAAAAACACCACGAACTGGCGGCGGTGATCGAATTCATCCATACCGCAACCCTGCTGCACGACGACGTGGTCGATGAATCGTCCTTGCGGCGCGGCCGCCAGACCGCCAATGCGCTGTTCGGCAACGCCGCCTCGGTGCTGGTGGGCGATTTCCTGTATTCGCGCGCCTTCCAGATGATGGTAGCGGTCGACAATGCGCGCGTGATGCAGATCGTCGCCGACGCCACCAACGTCATCGCCGAAGGCGAAGTGCTGCAATTGCTGAATATGCACAATCCGGACGTGTCCGAAGAAAACTACCTGCAGGTGATCCGTTCCAAGACCGCCAAGCTATTTGAGGCAGCGGCCCAGCTTGGCGCCCTGATTGCCGGCGCCGGCGACGACGCGATTGACGCTGCAGGCGAATACGGCCGCTCGCTCGGCACCGCGTTCCAGCTGATCGACGATGTCCTGGATTATTCCGGCAACGCCAGCGATATCGGCAAGAACGTCGGCGACGATCTGCGCGAAGGCAAGCCGACCCTGCCCCTGATTTACCTGATGGAGCATGGCAGCGCCGAGCAGCGCGCACTGGTGCGCAGCTGCATCGAAAACGGCGATGAACAGCATTTCGATGAAATCCTCGCCGCCATCACCAGCTCGGGCGCCCTGAACTACACCAGGCATGAAGCAGAGAAAGCCTCGCAGCGGGCGGCGGCGGCGATCTCCGGGTTGCCAAATAGTCAGTTCAAGGATTCTTTGCTACAATTATCTGCGTTCGCAGTGGATCGGAATCACTGAGAATTCAGCAAGGGGACTGCTGGATCGCCACCGCGCGCCACGGTGCGAGCCGGCAGCCCCAAAACCTGTCCAAGTCATTGGACAGCTAGATCGGGGTGTAGCTTAGCCTGGTAGAGCGCTACGTTCGGGACGTAGAGGCCGGAGGTTCGAATCCTCTCACCCCGACCACATAACACGTTGGTTTATTAACCTTTCCTTTACGGTGACCCTTTGGATGCCGTGCCCATATGGGTGCAGTTACTTGCACTAGTCGTACTCATCTTCCTGTCGGCTTTTTTTGCAATGGCGGAGACCGCCCTGGTCGCCGCCAACAAACACCGCCTGCGCCACCTGGCCAAGCGCGGCAGCAAAGCCGCGACCACCACGCTATGGCTGCTGGAACGGACCGACAAGCTGCTGTCGCTGATCCTGATCGTCAACACCCTGGTCAACGCCCTGGCCACCGCCCTGGTGACGGCGATTGCCATTACGACATTCGGCAATCACCAGGAAGTGATCACCATCGCTACCGCGGCGGTCGCCTTCCTGCTGATCGTATTCGCCGAAATCACGCCGAAAGTGATAGGCGCGACCTATCCCGAGCGCATCGCCCTGCCTACCAGCTTCGTGCTCAAGCCTTTGATGGCATTGGCCAAGCCGCTGATCTGGTTCGTCAACCTGTTCGTGTCGGCGATCCTCAGGCTGCTGCACATCAAAACCGGCAAACACGCGCAGGAACAACGGGTATCGCCGGAAGAACTGCGTTCGATCGTGCTCGAAGGCGGCAATTTCATGCCGCAAAAACACAAAAGCATCTTGCTCAACCTGTTCGACCTGGAAAAAATCTCGGTGGAAGACGTCATGACGCCGCGGGCGCAAGTCGAGGCGCTGAACCTGTCGGCCTCGGTAGAGGATATCAAGCACCAGCTGACCACCTGCTATCACAACAAGCTGCCGGTATATGAAGGTGAAATCAACCAGATCGTCGGCATTTTGCACGTGCGCAAGGCCATGGTATTGCTGAACCAGGAAGAGGAACTGACGGTAGAACATTTCCGCCAACTGCTCACTACCCCCTATTTTGTTCCGGAAGACACCGACGTTTTCACGCAGTTGCAATATTTCCAGGAAAACCACGAACGGCTGGGCATCATCGTCGACGAGTATGGCGAAGTGCAGGGGCTGGTCACGCTGGAAGACATCATTGAAGAAATGATTGGCGAATTCACCACTTCCAAGCCGGGCGCGGCGCGCGCCGACAGTTTTTCCTGGAATCCGCAAGGGCAATGCCTGCTAGAGGGCGCGACTACCCTGCGCGACATCAACAAACGGCTGGGCTTGAATTTCCCGCTCGACGGTCCCAAGACCCTGAACGGCTTGCTGCTCGAATGGCTGCAGGATATTCCCGACAACAACGTCAGCCTGAAAATTGCCGGATGCATCATAGAAATCGTGCAGGTGCAAAACCAGGCGATCAAGGTTGCCAAATTGATGCGGCCGAATAAACTACAAGAACATTAAAAACACTGCCCATCGGCAACTTTTACGACACATTTCTTCACAAATCCTTTACAAGTGAGTTTCCCGTAGGGCATCATTGGTCGGTTCGAATGGTTCGGCACATCTTTTGGTATTGACCCCCTATGGCAGCAGTATTTCCCAACGCTAATTCCACCAGTCCGATCTCCGGACTTGCCCGCGCATTGCTGCAAGCCGGACGTCTTTCCGTACCTCAGCTGGAGGCCCTGCACAAAAAGGCTAGCGAGAGTCAAACGCCGTTTATCGCCGCCCTGCTGGAAAGCGGGCACCTGGACGCCCGTTCGCTCGCGCTGTTTTGCGCCGAGACCTTCGGTTATCCGCAGCTGGACCTGAGCGTACTCAACCTCGGCATGCTGCCGGAAAAGGCCATCGACGCCAAGCTGATGGAAACCCATTCCGTACTGGCCCTGGCGAAACGCGGCAACAAGATCTATGTCGCCTTTTCCGATCCGACCAATATCCAGGCGCTGGACCAGATCAAGTTCCAGACCGAGCTGACGGTAGAACCTATCATCGTCGA
>NZ_JAQGLV010000385.1 GCF_028292705.1 Collimonas fungivorans
ATGCCTGAGTATTTTCAGCGTGCGCCTTGCAAAAAAAAGCAGCAAGTCCACCTGTAAAAACAACAGGTCCGACGACTTGTGAAAAAGCCTATCTAAACAATGGCCTGTGGCCATATTCATGGCGCCGTAGCAGAGCCGGAAAATCTCTCTGGCAATACCACTCTGATACAGGTTGACAGCCGTTTTTACGCCCTCTACAGTCGCCAGATAACTATTTCCACATGGAAATATTTTAGGCGAATCGAAAGAGCACTGCAAAACACTCGACACCACAATAAAACCGTATCGGAAAGCATGTTGAAAACTCACACCATCAGGTATTTATTAAGAAGCGTCACGCCCGTCTTCATCGGCATGTGCATCCTGAGCAGCTGCAGCGACGGCGGAACGTCCGATTCGGCGTCGACCGGCGCCAGCGCAAAACTCGCCGCCAGCGCGGGTGCCCCTTATGGCGGCAAGGCGTGGCCGCTGCCAGGAACCATCCAGGCGGAAGATTTTGACACCGGCGGCCAGAATGTCGGCTACTTCAATTCTGCCAATACAAACCAGGGCGGCCAGTATCGCAAAACAGAAGGCGTCGGGATCGAAGCGACCAGCGATGCCGGCGCCGGCTACGATGTCGGCTGGACCACCGCTGGCGAATGGCTCAACTATACGGTCAATGTCGCGGCCGCCGGCAGCTATACGGCGCAAATCCGGGTCGCCAGCCAGGGACAGGGCGGCACTTTTCACTTCAATGTAGATGGCGTGTCTGCTACGCCGCAACTGACGATCCCGAATACGCAAGGCTGGCAGAATTGGCAAACGGTTTCCACCAGCATCACCCTGGGCGCAGGGCAGCACGTGATCCAGCTGCACCTGGACAGCGTAGTCAACGGTGGCCTGGTGGGCAACTTCAACTGGTTCAGCATCGGCAATGCATCGACAGTGGTCGACGCCAGCACCATAGACGGCAAGCACATGTTCGGCTACCAGGGCTGGTTCGCCTGTAACGGCGACGGCTCGCCGCTGAGCGCCGCCGGCAACGGCTGGCGGCACTGGGCGCCAAGTGCAACACCGAACCCGCAGAACGTCAGCGTCGACATGTGGCCCGACATGCGCGACGTGCCGGCCGGCGAGCGTTGCAATACGGCGTTTGTCATGTCGGACGGATCGCCCGCAACGCTCTACAGCGCCTGGAACCGCAGCACGGTCAACCGTCATTTCGAATGGATGAAGGCGTATGGCCTGGACGGCGTTTTCCTGCAGGAATTCGTGGGTGAGCTGGAACCTGGCTCGGCCAACCGTCGTTTCCGCGATGGCGTAACAGCCAACGTGCGCGCCGGGGCCGAAGCAAACGGCCGGGTCTGGGCGGTGATGTACGACATCTCGGGAGAGAAATCGGAGAACATCATTCCGCGCATCAAGGATCACTGGGCGGCGCTGGCGGCGGATGGCTCGCTGGCGTCGAGCCGTTACCTGCACCAAGGCGGGCGTCCGGTCATCTCGATCTGGGGCATGGGTTTCACCGGCCATAACGCCACACCGGCCCAGGCGAACGAATTGATCGACTGGTTCACGAAAAACGCGCCCGACAACCAGCGCGCCTTCGTGATCGGCGGCGTGCCTTCGCGTTGGCGCACAATGGGCGACGACTCGCTGCAGGATCCGGCATGGGCGGATGTCTATCGCCGCTTCGATGTCATCAGTCCGTGGACCGTCGGCCGCTATGGCGACGAAGCCGGCGCACAAGCCTGGCGGCGCGATGTTATCGCACCGGACCTGGCCGAGGCCAAACGGGTAGGGCGGCGCTACATGCCGGTCATGTTCCCGGGCGGCCGCAACTTGCCGCGCAAGGGCGGCTGTTTCTGGTGGACCCAGTTCTACGAGTTCAAATCGGCAGGTAACAATATCTTCTACACCGCCATGTTCGATGAAGTGGACGAAGGTACGGCGATGTACAAGGTTGCGCCCAACAAATCGCTGATCCCGACCGAGCCGCCGGCATCAACCAACCGTCCGCCCTTCATCACGCTGGATGCGGATGGAGAAAGTCTGTCCAGCGATTTTTACCTGCGGCTGGCGCGCGAAGCCAACCGCGTTTTAAGCGGCGACCGTACGCTGGAGCCGACGCGGCCAATCTCGCAATAGCCGTCATGAGATCGTAGCAGCAAGAAGCGCAGGATGTTTCATTGCTAAAAGCAGTGAAACATCCTGGCGACTTCTTTTTTTCAATCATGCCTGCACAAACTCCGATTATGTACTATCATTAGTTACATGAGAAGAGACAGCAAACTTTCATCGATCCTTCACGTGCTGCTGCATATGGCGCACGGCGAGCGACCATTCACCTCCGAAGAATTGTCGGTCTACCTGGACACCAACCCGGTGCTGGTGCGGCGCGTGCTGGCCGGCCTGCGCGAGCGCGGCTACGTCGGTTCCGGCAAGGGCCACGGCGGCGGCTGGACCATCACCTGCGATCTGCACAAAGTGACCTTGCACGACATCTACGAAGCCGTCGGCGCCCCCACAGTGTTCGCGATGGGGCACCGCGCCGATCATCCGGACTGCCTGGTGGAAAAGGTGGTTAACCAGTCGTTGTCGAGTGCGTTTGACGCGGCCGAAGCCTTGCTGATCGAGCATTTCAAGGACGTCACGCTGGCCGACCTGTCGGAGCGCTTCAACCTCCAATACAAGAAACACAAGGAAGAAAATTATGCCCACCCAGCATCCAGGAAATGAGTTCGACGCCATCGTCGTCGGCGGCAGCTACGCCGGCCTGTCGGCAGCGCTGCAGCTGGCGCGGGCACGCCGCCGCGTGCTGGTGATAGACGCCGGCCAGCGCCGCAACCGCTACACCAGCCATTCGCACGGCTTCCTGACGCGGGATGGCAGCGAGGCCTCAGCCATCGCCGCCGAGGGCCGCGCCCAGCTGTTGGCTTACCCTAGCGTCACATGGCGAGACGGCACGGCGGTGGCAGCGGCCGCCAATGACGACGGCTTCTGCGTGACGCTGGATAATGGCCAGCTGCTGCAGGCGCGCCGGCTGGTGCTGGCGACCGGCGTGGTCGACGAATTGCCGCAGCTTGAAGGACTGGCCGAACGCTGGGGCCGCAGCGTGTTCAGCTGTCCGTACTGCGACGGTTATGAACTCGATCAAGGCAGCATCGGCGTGCTGGCCACAGGACCACTATCGATACACCAGGCTTTGATGCTGCCTGACTGGGGCTCGACAACGCTGTTTCTCAACGGCGCGTTCGAACCGGATGAAGAGCAGTTGGCCAGCCTGGTCCAGCGCGGCGTGACGATTGAGCGTACACCCGTGGCGCGCATCGGAGGCAAGGCCGATGTTGTGCTCAGCGACGGCCGCATGCAGCCGATGGCTGGCCTGTTCGTGATGGGCCGCACCTACGCCGCCAGCCCGCTGGCCGAACAGCTGGGCTGCGCTTTTGATGAGGGGATGACCGGGATGTTCATCCGTACCGACATGCAGAAGGCCAGTACCGTGGCCGGCGTCTATTGCTGCGGCGATGCTGCGCGCATGGCTCCCGGCGTGGCGCATGCGGTTGCCGACGGCGTCATGGCGGGCGTGGCGGCGCACCGGTCGCTGATCTTTGGTGCGGTTGCCGCTGCTTAGGCCTCGAATATCCTGCCGATAGCATTCAATGCGCATGCCTGAGTATTTTCAGCGTGCGCCTTGCAAAAAAAAGCAGCAAGTCCACCTGTAAAAACAACAGGTCCGACGACTTGTGAAAAAGCCTATCTAAACAATGGCCTGTGGCCATATTCATGGCGCCG
>NZ_JAQGLV010000398.1 GCF_028292705.1 Collimonas fungivorans
CCGCCGCCGCCTTCCGGCGTCACCCACACGATATTCTGCGTCGGATCCTTGATGTCGCAGGTTTTGCAATGCACGCAGTTTTGCGCATTGATCTGCAGCCGCTCGGTATTATCTTCATTGGTCACGAATTCATACACGCCGGCAGGGCAGTAGCGCGCTTCCGGCCCGGCATAGTCGCGCAGGTTGATGTTGACCGGCACGTTCGGATCCTTCAAGGTCAGGTGGATCGGCTGGTCTTCGGCATGGTTGGTGTTGGAGATGAACACCGACGACAGGCGGTCGAAGGTCAACTTACCGTCCGGCTTCGGATACTTGATCGGCGCGTAATTGGCGGCCGGTTTCAGGCATTCGTGATCGGCATGGGTATGGCGCAGGGTCCATGGCGCTTTGCCGCCGAACACCACCTGGTCGATGCCGACCATCAAAGTGCCGAGATACAGGCCCTTGCTCATCCACGGCTTGAAGTTGCGCGCCTTGTGCAGTTCCTGGTGCAGCCAGGACTGTTCAAATGCCTCGCTATAGGCCGTCAGCTCGTCGAACTGGCGGTTGTTGCCCAGGGCTTCGAACGCGGCGTTGGCGGCCAGCATGCCGGTCTTGATGGCGGCGTGGCTGCCCTTGATGCGGCTGGCGTTGAGGAAACCGGCATCGCAGCCGATCAGGGCGCCGCCAGGGAAGGTCAGCTTGGGCAGCGATTGCAGGCCGCCGGCGGTAATCGCGCGGGCGCCGTAGGAAATGCGCTTGCCGCCCTGGAAAAACTTGCTGATTTCCGGATGCGTCTTGTAGCGCTGGAATTCTTCGTAAGGCGACAGGTAGGGATTTTCGTAAGCCAGGCCGACCACATAGCCGACCGCGACCTGGTTGTTTTCCAGGTGGTACAGGAAAGAGCCGCCGTAGGTCTGGGTATCCAGCGGCCAGCCCGCGGTATGCACCACCAGGCCAGGCTGATGCAGCTTGGGGTCGATTTCCCACAGTTCCTTGATGCCGATCGCATAGGTCTGCGGATCCTTGCCCTTGTTCAGGTCGAACTTCGCCATCAGCTGCTTGCCCAGGTGGCCGCGCGCGCCTTCGGCAAACAGGGTGTACTTGGCGTGCAGCTCCATGCCCAGCTGGAAGGCGTCGGTAGGCTGGCCGTGGCGGTCGACGCCCATGTTGCCGGTGGCGACGCCCTTGACCGAGCCATCCTCGTTGTATAGCACTTCGGCCGCCGGGAAGCCGGGGAAAATCTCCACGCCCAGGATTTCCGCCTGCTGCCCCAGCCAGCGCACCACGTTGGCCAGCGAGATGACGTAATTGCCATGGTTCTGGAAACAGGCAGGCAGCATCCAGTTCGGCGTCTTGTAGGCTTTTTTCTCGGTCAGGAACAGGAAGCGGTCTTCGCTGACTTCGGTGGTCAGCGGCGCGCCCAGCTGTTTCCAGTCTGGCAGCAGTTCGGTCAGCGCTTGTGGGTCCATCACTGCGCCGGACAGGATATGGGCGCCGATTTCGCTGCCTTTTTCCAGTACGCAGACCGACACCTCGCGGCCTTTTTCAGCTGCCTGCTGTTTCAGCCGGATCGCCGCCGCCAGGCCGGCCGGGCCGCCGCCGACCACCACCACGTCATATTCCATGGCTTCGCGCGGACCGTATTGTTCCAGGAGGTTCTGCTGGTTCTGCCCTTGGGTTGGAGTCATTGTCTCTTTACCTATAATTAATTTTTCGAACGGATGTGCTAATTGTCCGGGATTTTGCGGCAGAATGCTAGGTTTCAACGGCGGGTTAGTGCTGTTCCTCGCTTGCAGGACGCCAATTTACCGTATTCAGGAAAGTTAGTGCAATGGAAAACAGAAAACACATTCATACCACACGCATCGCCATGCGCTGGGGCGATATGGATGCGCTCGGCCACGTCAACAACACCGTGTATTTCCGCTACATGGAGCAGGCGCGCATAGAGTGGCTGCAGCAGATCGGCAGCGACTTCGATTCGCGCCACGGGCCGGTGCTGGTCAACGCCCAATGCAGTTTCCTGCGGCAGTTGAAATATCCCTGCGAAGTCGAAGTCAAATCCTATATCGGCGCCGTCGGCCGCTCCAGCTTCGAGGCGAGCTACGAAATCCGCCGTGCCGACCTGCCGGAAGTGGTGTTCGCTGAAGGCATGGCGAAGATCGTCTGGGTCGATTTCGACCTGGAAAAATCGATGCCGTTGCCTGACGACCTGCGCCAGTTGCTGACCAACCCGGCGCCGGTGGCCTAAACGCCTTCGCTCTGGGCAATGCCCAGCAGCCGGTGCACCAGTTCGCTGGAGGTGGAGGCGGTAAATTTTTTCATCAGGTTGGCGCGGTGCATCTCCACCGTGCGCGGGCTGAGGCCGATCTGCTTGCCGATCAGCTTGCTGGTCTTGCCTTCCACCAGCAGCGCTGCGATTTCCCGTTCGCGCGGCGACAGCGTGGATGAGGCGCGGCGTTTTTCACTCAAATCTTCAAAAGTCCAGATGCCCGCAGCGTGGGTGTCTTCCGGCACCAGCGCGTGGCCGGTGACATGGCACCAGAACAGCTCGCCGTTGGCGCGCCGCATGATTCTTTCGTCGGAATAGATGCCCTTGGCGTTCATGATAGGAACGATGCGGGCGCCGGTGCGCTCGAACTCGTCCTGGGTCGGGTACAGCACCTTGAACGACTCGCCGTTCAGTTCACCCGGCTGGTAGCCGAACATGCGCGCCAGCGCCAGGTTGCATACCTGCATGATGCGGCGTTCAGAGACGCACATGCCGATCGGCGCATGGGCAAAAATCGTTTCGTAGTCGACAGCTAGATTAGGCAGTGGCACTTGTCGGATCAGTCTGGTGTTGGTTTCGTATTTTTACGGTATTGTTGGAAGCAGCGCTTCGTCATATGCTAACAGACTGCACGCAAAGCAATAATAGTTGGAGTTTACACAAACAGGAGGCATTGGCATGAACAAAGTTTATCCTGACGCGGCAAGCGCGTTGGCCGGCATAGTCAAAGATGGCCAGACCATCGCCGTAGGCGGCTTCGGCCTGTGCGGCATCCCCGAGGCACTGATCCTGGCGCTGCGCAATTCGGCGGTGCAGAACCTGACCGCGATTTCGAACAACGCCGGGGTCGACGGCTTCGGCCTGGGGCAATTGCTGGCGACGCGCCAGATCAAGAAAATGATCGCCTCGTATGTCGGCGAGAACAAGGAATTCGAACGGCAGTACCTGGCCGGCGAACTGGAGCTGGAATTCACGCCGCAAGGCACGCTGGCGGAAAAGCTGCGCGCCGGCGGTTCCGGCATCCCGGCGTTCTTCACCAAGACCGGGGTCGGCACGCTGGTCGCCGAAGGCAAGGAAATCCGCGAATTCGACGGCGCCAAGTATGTGATGGAACGCGCGCTGGTGGCTGACATTTCCCTGGTCAAGGCCTACAAGGCGGACCGCAGCGGCAACCTGATATTCAACAAGACGGCCCGCAACTTCAATCCGAACGTGGCCATGGCCGGCAAGATCACCGTGGTGGAAGTCGAGCATCTGGTCGAGGTCGGCGAACTCGATCCGGACCAGGTGCATACGCCCGGCATATTCGTCCACCGCATCGTGGTCAATGCGACGCCGGAAAAGCGAATCGAACAGCGCACCGTTCGCACGGCATAACCCACAGAATACGGAGAATAAAATGGCTTGGACACGTGACGAAATGGCCGCGCGCGCGGCAAAGGAATTGCAGGACGGGTTTTATGTCAACCTCGGCATCGGCTTGCCGACCCTGGTGGCGAACCACGTACCGCAGGAAATCGAAGTCTGGCTGCAGTCGGAGAACGGCTTGCTGGGCATAGGACCGTTCCCTACCGACGATGCAGTCGATCCCGACCTCATCAACGCCGGCAAGCAGACCGTGACATCGCTGCCGGGATCCTCGTATTTCAGCTCGGCGGATTCGTTCGCCATGATACGCGGCGGCAAAATCAACATCGCCATACTCGGCGCCATGCAAGTGTCCCAGCACGGCGACCTGGCGAACTGGATGATCCCGGGCAAGATGGTCAAGGGCATGGGCGGCGCCATGGACCTGGTGGCCGGCGTCGGCAGGGTAGTGGTGCTGATGGAACATGTCGCCAAGAGCAAGGACGGCTCCACTTCGCACAAGATCCTCGAGGCCTGCAACCTGCCGCTGACCGGCGTCGGCGTCGTCAACCGCATCATCACCGATCTCGGCGTGCTGGATATAACGCCGCAAGGTTTGAAGGTGGTCGAACTGGCGCCGGGTGTGAGCCAGCAGGACATCATCGAGCAGACCGGCGCGCCATTGGACCTTAGCGCGCTGCACTGAAATTCATCTGGAAAAATGGCGCCTGGCACCGATCGCGTGTCAGGCGCCATTTTTTATGGTCAAGCGGTGTTGGTATTTTTACCTATTCCCACAGCCAGTTCCAGAATCCGGGCAGGTGCTCAGCCTGCGTACTATCCCGTACGCTTCTTGCCAGCGCCGCACGTTCCAGCGCGGCCTTGTCGTCGTAAAACGGTTTGCTTGCCGTCGGCAGCTGGACTGCTCGCGCGCAATCCATCAGTATTTGCAGATATTCCGCCATGTGGTCAGCGGTGTAACTGTTGATATCGTGAAAACTCACCACCACAGGAATACTTCCATCGACCGTCGGCAACTCGCCCGCGGCAATCCGTTCGCGCACAGCCGTCAACAGATGCAGCATGTTGGAGCGTCTTCTCAGGCTGCCCTTGATGCCATATATCTTGCCGTCGTTCGCGCTCAGGTCGGTCAGCAGCATATGCATGTCCCGCTGCTGGTAAGCGGCAAACGTACGCTTGTCGTAGTTCCAGAACGGCGGCCGCACCAGTTTCGGCGGGCTTCCCTGAATCGAAACAATGTCGGCAATGCCATCGTTTAACGATTGCTCCAATATGTCGGGACTGAGGAAGCGATGGTTGGCATGATGCGGCGTGGCGGTGTGAAAGCCCAGCAAATGTCCTTCATCGACTTCGCGCCGCAATATGTTCCGCCCAAATTCCGTCTCGCCGGCATCGGCCGAACGGGTTTGCACAAAAAACAGGGCTTTGACGCCGGGTTGCAGCGGATTACGCGCGAGCGTATCCAGTATGGACAGTGTCGGATTGTCAGTCCTTGGCCTGGCCGGGCCATCGTCGAAAGTCAGCAGGAATCGGATCGGCGGCTGGGATTTCAGTCGCTCGGCGGTTTGAGGCGACATGGGAACCGGTTCAATGGCGCAACCTGCGGCACCGACCGCCACCAAAATCACGACCAGGCCGGAAATGATTTTTTTGATATGCCGTGACGAGCAGGGAATTACCTTGCGCAATGACATGAATGAAGCGGGAAGCGAAGACATGCGGTGACAGACAATAGAACAGTGATTGAGATGAGGAGGCGGCGCAGCGCGAATGATACGCCCACCGCCTGTGCTGCCGGCCGGCTGTTACAAACAACTACAGTTACGGTGGCCGTATGGTCGGGAACCGGGGCAAAAATCCGGTTTTTACTGTCCGTCTGTGAGAGCTGGCGTGCAAGGGTAGCGTCATATGCGATAAGATGTTGTATATACGCAAAGCAAAACATATTGTCTGACCACCGTTTTGCTTGCCGCCACCCATCAAGTTTTGCCGAAACGGGACCGCAATGACCATACCAACCCACAAGTCTGTCCAGTGCATTTCACCCGCCGGCCTGCATAAAATGGCCTACCAGGAATGGGGCGATCCGCATAATCCGAACGTATTGCTGTGCCTGCATGGCGTGACCCGGGTGTCGGACGATTTCGACCAGCTGGCGCGCACCGTCTGTGATACCTACCGCGTGGTGTGCCCGGACGTGGCCGGTCGCGGCCGCTCGGACTGGCTGCGCGACCCGCAATACTACGTGCTGCCGCAATACCTGAACGATGTGGTGACCTTGCTGGCGCGGCTCAACGCCGAAACCGTCGACCTGGTCGGCACCTCGATGGGCGGCCTGATCGGCATCGGCCTCGCGTCCCTGCCGGAAAATCCGATACGCAAGCTGGTCCTGAACGATATCGGCCCCAGCCTGAATGCCGAGGCGATGGGGCGCATCGGCGAGTATATCGGCGCCGACATGCGTTTCGCCACATTCGACGAAGCCGCCGCTTATGTGCGCGCCATCTCGGCATCGTTCGGCCCGCATACCGACGCCGAGTGGCACAAGCTGGCCAGCGACGTCTTGCGCCAGAACGCGGATGGCCAGTGGATCCGCCATTACGACCTGAAGCTGGCCCAGCCTTTCATCTCGACCAGCGCCGAAGTCTTCAAGCTGTCGGAACAGCTGCTGTGGAAAGCCTACCAGGCGATCACCTGTCCCACCTTGCTGGTGCGCGGCGCCGCATCCGATCTGCTGTCCGTCGAGACCGCCCGCCTGATGACCGAAAGCGGACCAAAAGCCAAGCTGGTGGAACTGGCCGGCGTCGGCCATGCGCCAACCTTTTTGCATATCGACCAGATAAAAGTCGTCACCGACTTCCTGATCGACTGATTTGTTGTTGCTGATTTACTGCTGATTTACAGCTTATTTATTGTTTAATCGAGGAGACGAAATATGACTATCCAGCGCCTGCACGTCGGCAAGAGACTTTCGGAAGTCGCCATCCATAACGGCACGATCTACCTGGCCGGCCAGCTGGCCGAAGACACCACCCAGAACATCGAAGGCCAGACGCGCGAATCGCTCGGCCATATCGACCGCCTGCTGGTGGAAGCCGGCAGCGACAAGCATCACATCCTGTCCTGCCAGATCTACCTGGCCGACGTCAAGGATTTCGATGGCATGAATGCAGTCTGGGACAGCTGGGTTTCCGCCGGCAATGCGCCGCCGCGGGCGACGGTGGAAGCCAAGCTGGCGCGTCCGGAAATCCTGATAGAAATTATCGTGGTCGCAGCACAAAAATAAAGATGTAAGCATGGTTTCGCTCACTGCAACACAACGCGCTACGCAAATCCAGCTGTGCACCGCCGGCTTGAGTGCCGAGGACAGCGCACGCGTGCTCGACGCCCTGGCTTTTGTCGAGCCGCTGTATGCCGACAACGTCATCACGACCGGCCAGAGCACGCTCGATTTTTCGCAAGGCGTCACCAGCATCCTGGCGCTGCTCGATACCGATGTCGAAACCCGCATCGCCGGCCTACTGTTCGAGCTGCCCTTGCTCGACGCCAGTTATGCCGACACCATCGAACAGCGCTTCGGCAAGGAGATTTCCGACCTGGTCGGCGGCATCCGCCAGCTGATGCGGCTGCACGGCTTTACCTTCGGCCTGCCGCAGGAAGTCATGCGCGGCAAGAACGCCGCCCAGCAAGCCGCCAGCCAGGTGGAAACCCTGCGCAAGATGCTGCTGGCGATGGCGACCGACATGCGGGTGGTGCTGGTGCGGCTGGCTTCGCGCGTCACCGCGCTGCGTTATTTTTCCGAGCACAAGATGGAAAACGAGCGCACCAGCCAGTACGCGCGCGAGACGCTGGACCTGTATGCGCCGCTGGCCAACCGGCTCGGGATCTGGCAGCTCAAGTGGGAACTGGAAGACCTGTCGTTCCGCTTCATCGATCCGGTCACCTACAAGCGCATCGCCAAGATGCTGGAAGAGCGGCGCATCGAACGCGAAGGTTTTGTCGACGCCGCCATCACCCGCCTGCGCAGCGAGCTGGCGGCGGCCGATATCAAGGCTGAAGTCTCGGGCCGGCCGAAACACATCTACAGCATCTGGAACAAGATGCAGGGCAAGGAGCTCGATTTTTCCGAGCTGTACGACGTGCGCGCTTTCCGCGTGATCGTCGACGATGTCAAGACTTGCTACACCGTGCTCGGCATCGTCCACAACATCTGGGTGCCGATCCCGAAAGAATTCGACGACTATATCTCTCGCCCCAAGCAGAACGGTTACCAGTCCCTGCACACGGTGGTGCTGGCCGATGACGACCGGGCGCTGGAAGTGCAGATACGCACCAACGAAATGCATCATTTCGCCGAGTACGGGGTAGCGGCCCACTGGCGCTACAAGGAAGCCGGCGGCTCCAATTTCTCGGCGCAGAAGTACGACGAAAAGATCGCATGGCTGCGCCAGCTGCTGGCCTGGAAAAGCGAAGTGGTGGATGCGGTGGTCGAGCATGAAGACAGCCGCCGCGAATGGCTGGAAAAGCTCAAGCAGGCTACGCTGAACGACCACATCTACGTGCTGACGCCGCAGGCGCGCGTGATCGAACTGCCGAGCGGCGCCACGCCCATCGATTTTGCCTACTACCTGCATACCGACGTCGGCCATCGCTGCCGCGGCGCGCGGGTGGACGGCAGCATGGTGCCGCTGAATACGCCGTTGAAGAACGGCCAGACGGTAGAAATCATCACCGCCAAGAACGCTCCTGGCGGCGCCGGCCCCTCGCGCGACTGGCTGACGCCGGGTTACGCCGCCAGCGCGCGCACCCGCTCCAAGGTGCGCGCCTGGTTCAACGCCATCGAACAGCAGGAGACCCTGGCCAGCGGCCGCAGCCTGCTCGACAAGACCTTGCAGCGCGAAGGCAAGACCGCGGTCAACCTGGAAGAGCTGGCGCGCAAGCTCGAATTCGCCAAGCTGGAAGACCTGCTGCTGGCGATAGGCAAAGATGAATTCAGCCTGCGCCACGTTGAGCAAGCCTTGCACGACGACCCCGGCGCCAAGTCGGTCGAGCACGGTAGCGAACTGGAAGAAGCGGCGATTACCCGCAAGAGTCGCGCCTCAAGTGTGGCGCATGGCGGCAGGTCGGGGGTGCTGGTGGTGGGCACCGACGGCTTGATGACGCAGCTGGCCAAATGCTGCAAACCGGCGCCGCCGGATCCGGTGGTCGGCTTCATCACACGCGGCAAAGGCGTTTCCATCCATCGCGAAAACTGCAAGAATTTCGCCGAGATGCGTATCAAGGCGCCGGAACGCGTGATCCAGACCACCTGGGGCGCGCCGGAAGCGGAAACTGTCTATCCGGTCGATATCTTCGTGCTGGCGAGCGATCGCCAGGGCCTGTTGCGGGATATCTCGGAAGTGT
>NZ_JAQGLV010000412.1 GCF_028292705.1 Collimonas fungivorans
AGCGGCCGGCCGAGAACGCTGCAGCATCGGCCCAGGCTGCCACCACTTCGGCGATGAACAGGTCGTAGCGCTGCTGGTTATGCAGTTCCGGAATCACCTTGCATTCCAGCCAGGCCAGGCAGCCCGATATCAGCGGCGCGGCAATTTTCTCAGAAGGAAATGTGGCGATATCGAGCGCGGCGAACTTGTCGCCGTCGCGTCCCGAGCTCGATCCCACTGCGAGCGTGGTTTCGGCCAGCGCCCGGGTCGGGATGTTCAGGGCGAATTCGCCCGAGGCTTCCACCAGTTCGCGGGTCAGGGTGCTGCTGTCGATCACCAGCAACACCTTGGGCGGATCGAAATCGAGCGGCATCGCCCACGCCGCCGCCATCACGTTGCTGACGCCGCCATGGGCGCTGGTGACGATCGTGGTCGGGCCGTGGTTGAGCAGGCGATAGGCCTTGGCTAGTTCTACTGCTTGAATATTCTGCATGATGATCCCGATAACGCTGCTGTTGTAGCTGCATATTCTATCCGGGTTCGCTATCCGGCTTCGAATCGCTCAGGCGCGGTCGGCAGGGTAGCTCACGCCAATCTGCGCACGTATCGTATCGAGCACCGCCATCTGCGCCAGCGTCTCGTCATGCGTCATGAACGGGCTTTCAACCAGGCCGGCGCGCAGGCAGCGCATCACCTCGATCGCCTCGTGCGCATAACCGTTGCCGATGAACGGACATTGCTGGCTGCGCGTGCTGCCGTCGGCCAGCGTTATGGTCAGGCTGGCGCCCAGGTGGAAATTCGTATGCAAGCGCAGGTAGCCCAGCTCGCCGGAGACGGTCATTTCGACCGGGCCGGCGACGCGGGTGCTGCAGACGCAGGAAGACAGGCCGCCGCCGCGATGGCGCATGGAAAACGCGGTTTGCTCGTCGACGCCGGTAGCGCCGATTTCGGCAATCGATTGCACGGCGTCGACCGGGCCGAGGAAAAAAGTCGAGATCGATAAAGGATAAATGCCGATATCGAGCAGCGCGCCGCCGCCGAGTTCGGGATTGTACAGCCGGTGTTCCGGACCGAAATCGCCGACGAAACTGAAATCCGACTGCACCTGGCGCACCTTGCCGATTTCGCCGCCGGCGACGATGCGCCTGGCTTCGGCCATGCCGGGCAAGAAGCGCGACCACATTGCCTCCAGCAGGAAGCGCTTGTTGTGGCGCGCCAGTGCGATCACCTGTTCCGCTTCGCGCCGGTTCATGGTGAACGGTTTTTCGCACAGCACATGCTTGCCGGCTGCCAGGCACATGATGGCATTTTCGGCGTGCATGGGATGCGGCGTGGCGATGTAGATCACATCGACTTGCGGATCATCGGCCAGCGCCTGGTATGAGGCGTGGCGGTGCTCTATATCGAATTCGCGGCCGAATGCGTCGGCGCCGCCGCTGCTGCGCGACGCCACCGCCTGCAGGACGGCGTCCGGAATGTCGCGCAGGCCGGCGGCAAAAGCCCGGGCGATTTTTCCGGTGCCGAGAATGCCCCAGCGGACAGGTTGTTGCATGGGCTCTGCTTACCTGATCTTGTTACTTGGTCTTGTTATTCGGTCTTGGTGACTTTGCTCAAATGCCGCGGCTGGTCCGGATCCATGCCGCGCGCAACTGCTAGCTGCGCGGCCATTACATAGAATGCCTGGATTGCTACGATAGGATCGAGATCCGGCGTTGCCGCCACCGGTAAGGTCAGGTCGCGTGCCGCGACGTCGTCCGGCGCCGCTAGCAATACCTTGGCGCCGCGGCCGCGCATTTCCTCGGCCAGCTTGAGCAGGCCGGCCTGGGTCGGTCCGCGTGTGGCGAATATCAGCAAGGGATAACCTTCGTCGATCAAGGCCATCGGCCCATGCTTGATTTCGGCGCCGCTGAAGGCTTCGGCCTGGATCGCCGAGGTTTCCTTGAACTTCAAGGCCGATTCCAATGCCAGCGGCAAGCTGATGCCGCGCCCGACCACCATGATGCGCGAAGAAGGCGCCAGCACGTCGATGGCGGGCGTCCAGTCCAGCTGGGTGGCCGCGGTCAGCGCTTGCGGCAGGGCGTCGATGGCGGCCAGGAAGGCGGCATCGTCCTGCCAGTGCGCGGTGAGCCTGGCGGCAGCCACCAGGCTGGCGATAAAGCTTTTGGTGGCGGCCACGCTGAGTTCGGCGCCGGCGTGCAAGGGTAGGGTCCATTCGGCGCTGCTCGCCAACGGCGATGCGGCGTCGTTTACCAGCGCTACGGTAGTGGCGCCGCTGTCGCGGAAATAGCGGATAGGTTCGATCACGTCAGGGCTCTGGCCGGACTGTGAAATGGCGATGGCGAGCGCGTCGCGCGCGATCAGCGGCGCCTTGTTCAGGGTCACCAGCGACAGTGGCAGCGAGGCGACGATGCGGCCCAGGCGCGCCATGATCAGGTAGGCACAGTAGTTGGCGGCATGGTCGGAGCTGCCGCGCGCCACCGTCAGGATGGTCGACGGCGGCGCGGCCCGCAGGCGTTGCCCCAGCTCTGCGTAGCGGTCGCGGTCCTGGCTGAGCTGCAAGGCAACATGTTCTGCCGCCGAGCGGGCTTCTTTAAGCATCAACGAGGTCAATTCTTTCTCCTTCTACATAAACGGCTTTGAGTTTGAGCTGGCGGTCCAGCACCAGGATGTCGGCGAAACAGCCTTCCTTGAGGCGGCCGCGTTCCTGCATGCCGAGATAGTCGGCAGGGTAGGTGGAGACGCGCAGCGACGCCTCGGCCAGGTCGAGGCCGAGCGAGACCAGGTTGCGCAGGGCCTGGTCCATGGTCAGGGTGCTGCCGGCCAGGGTGCCGTCGCCCAGGCGCACGCCGCCCAGGCATTTGTGGACTACCTGGCGGCCCAGCATGTATTCACCGTCCGGCATGCCGGACGCTGCAGTCGAATCGGTGACGCAGTACAGGCGCGGAATCGCCCGCAGCGCGGTCTTGATGGCGCCTGGATGGACGTGCAGCAGGTCCGGGATCAGTTCCGCGTATTCGGCATGGGCCAGGGCAGCGCCGGCCATGCCCGGCTGGCGGTGATGGAAGGAGCTCATGGCGTTGAACAGGTGGGTAAACCCGGCGGCGCCGTTTTTCAGGGCCGCAACGCCGTCTTCATAAGTGCCCAGGGTATGGCCGATCTGCACCCGCATGCCGAGCTGGGACAAGGTTTTCACCAGCGTCATGTGGCCGTTGATTTCGGGCGCGATGGTGATCAGTTTCAACGGGGCGAAGCTGCGCAGCCAGTCGATCTGTTCCAGGCTCGCGGCAATCGCGAAATCCGGCTGTGCGCCGAGTTTTCCGGGATTGATGTAAGGCCCTTCCAGATGCGCGCCCAGCACCCTGGCGCTGCCCGGGCGGCGGCCGCGGCAGGCGCGGCCGATTGCGCCCAGCGCAGCTTCCAGCTCTTCCGCCGGCGCGGTCATGGTGGTGGCCAGCATGCTGGTGGTGCCATGCCGGGCGTGCAGGCGCGATACCACGTGCACGGCATCGCCGGCTTCCATGATGTCCTTGCCGCCGCCGCCGTGGACGTGCAGGTCGATGAAACCGGGCAAAATGTAATCGCCGCTGGCCGGCGCCTGTTCCTGCGCTTCACCCTTGATTTCGGTGATCATGTCGCTGAAACCGATGCTGCCGGTGACCCAGCCGTTGCTGGTCAGGATGTTGCCCTGCAGCTGTATTGTATTGTCATTCATATCGTTTCTCCCACTGACTCTGTTGCCAGCTGCTGGCGCAGCAGCAGCAGTGCGCCGGTTGCGGCGTCGGCGCGCGGCGTGATCGCGCGCGATTTCAACGGTTCCGGCAAATAGGCCTGCAGCGGCGCGGCCAGGCCGCCGCACAGGGCGATCGGCAATTGCTGGGACGGATCGAGCGCGCTGGCGATCTGGGCGATTTCCTGGCCCGCCTTGTGCAAGATGGTGAGCGCCGCCTCGTCCTGTGCGGCATGGGCCACCACCAGCGGCGCCAGCTGCGCAAAGATGCTTTGGTTGGCGCTGTTGACCCAGGCAATCACGCGCTCGCGGTTCTGGCTGCTGCTGAAGTCGGCGCCGGCGTCGTCGTCGCCGCCGCAGAAGCGAACAATGGCGCGCGCCAGCGAACCCGGGACAACACGGCCGTCCAGCGCCCGCTCGACATGGTTGGCGGCGCGCAGGCCGATCCAGCCGCCGCTGGCTTCGTCGCCGGTCTGGAAACCCCAGCCGCCGACTTCACGGCGGCTGCCGTCCGCCAGCAAGACTTCGCCGACGCTGCCGGTGCCGATGGCGACCACGACGCCAGCTTGCCCCAGGTGTGCGCCGAGCAAGGTGGTGAAAGCATCGGTGCCGGTGGCGAGGGCGCCGAAACCGGGGTTCTGGGCGCTGAATTGCGCCGCCCATTGCGGATTGTTAATGCCCGACAAACCGCAGCCGGCGGCGATCGCCTGATACGGCGGGCGGCTGATGCCGGCGCTCTGGAATGCGTTGTCGAGCGCGGTGACGATGGCGCACCAGGCCTTGCTGGTGCCGTGCATCAGCGCCGACGGTCCGCTGCTGCCGTCGGCGACATGGCTGCCGTCAGGGCGCTCGACCCGGATATGGGTCTTGGTGCCGCCGCCGTCGACGCCGATCAGATATTCGTACGCTGTTTTCAACTCAACCCCCACGCCTTTTTGAAGGCGCATATTGTATCTATTATTGTTTGGATGAAATCATGTTTCCGGGTTTCAACCTTGCCAACGCCAGGCCCTGGGCGTCGAACACGTGGAAAGCGCTGCTCGGCGCCGACAGGGTGACGGTATCGCCGATATGCACCGGATTGTTGCCGTCGCCGCGCACCAGCAGGTCCTGGCCGTCCTGCAGCGTCACATAGATGAAGTTGGCTTCGCCCAGGTGTTCGACGATGCTGACCTTGCCGCTGAATACTTCACCACTATGCGCGTTTTCCAGGATATGTTCAGGACGCAGTCCAACCGTGACGGCGTCACCGGCCTTGGCCGTGCCGGCGGCGACGTCGGCGCGGATTTCCTGGCCGCTGCTGAGCTTTATCCTCAGGTGGTCGGCTTCGACTGCCGCGATCGCGCCGTTGAACAGGTTCATCTTCGGCGAGCCGATAAAAGTCGCGACAAACAGGTTTTGCGGACGCTGGTACAGCTCCAGCGGCGAACCCGCTTGCTGGATGTAACCGTCGTTCATCACCACGATCTTGTCGCCCAGGGTCATGGCTTCGACCTGGTCGTGGGTGACATAGACGATGGTGGCTTCCAGCTGCTTGTGCAGCTTGGCGATTTCGAGCCGGGTCTGGACCCGCAAAGCTGCATCCAGGTTGGACAGCGGTTCGTCGAACAGGAACAGTTTCGGCTTGCGCACGATGGCGCGGCCGATCGCCACGCGCTGGCGCTGGCCGCCGGACAGTTCGCGCGGCAGGCGGTCCAGCAGGTGGTCGATCTTGAGGATGCCGGCGGCGTGACGGATGCGCTGGTCGATGGCGGCCTTGTCGGCGCCGGCGATCTTCAGGCCGAACGCCATGTTCTTGTATACGCTCATGTGCGGATACAGGGCGTAGCTCTGGAACACCATGGCGATGCCGCGTTCGGCCGGCGGCAGGTGGTTGACTACCTGGTCGCCGATGGACAGCTCGCCGCTGGTGATCGATTCCAGGCCGCACAGCATGCGCAGCAGGGTGGATTTGCCGCAGCCCGAGGGGCCGACCAGGACCACGAATTCGCCGTCCTTGATTTCCAGGTTGAGGTCGGCCAGCACGTTCTGCTTGCCGTCATACGATTTGGTGATTTGTTTAACGCTTACGTTTGCCATGGAATGTCTCGTTTTCTGTATTACTTGACGGCGCCGGAAGTCAGGCCGCGGATCAATTGCCGGGAGAAGATGACGTACATGATCAGGATCGGGATCACGGCCAGCGACAACGCCGCCAATACCGAATTCCAATCGGTCACGTACTGGCCGATGAACTGCTGCACGCCGAGGGTGACGGTCTTGGTTTCATCCGAGGGCGCCAGGATCAGCGGGAACCACAGGTCGTTCCAGGCCGGGATCATGGTGAACACCGCCACCGTGGCGATCGCCGGGCGGATCAGCGGCAGGATGATCTGGAAGAAAATCTTGAATTCGCCGACGCCGTCGCAGCGCGCCGCATCTTTCAGTTCCTTGGGAATCTGGCGGATGAATTCGGACAGGATCATCACCGCCAGCGGCAAGCCCTGCGCGGTGTACACCAGGATCAGCGCGGTGCGGGTATTGATCAGGTCGAGGCTGACCACCAGCTGCAGGATGGAGACGGTGCCGAGCCGGATCGGGATCATGATGCCCAGCGCCAGGTACAGCGCCATCAGGCGGTTGCCGCGGAACTTGTATTCCGACAGGGCCCAGCCGGCCATGGCGCCGAACAGCACGATCAGCAGCAGGGAACCCAGCGTGACTACCAGGCTGTTGCTGAAGTACAGCATGAAATTGGTGTTGTGCAGCACCTTTTCAAAGCCGATCAGGGAAAACGTCTCCGGCGTCGGGAACGCCAGCGGGTTGTCGAAGATGGCGTCGCGCGACTTGATCGAATTGATCATGATCAGCGCAATCGGAAACAGCGCGATCACGGCATAGGCGCACAGCACCACATGGACCCAGATGCGGCCGAGATTGGCGAAGCGGCTTTGGCGCACCACCGGCGCCGAGGTGGCGGCGGCTGAAGAGAGCGAGGAAATCGATGTCATATGCTGTCCTCGTTACAGTTCGTAGCGTGTCAGCTTGCGCTGCACGAAGTAGAAATAGCTGGCCACGCCGAGCAGGATCACCAGGAACATCAGGGTGGCTACCGCCGCGCCCATGGTCGGGCTGCCGATCTGCGCCTGGTAGCCGAAGAAGGTGCGGTAGAAGAAGGTGCCCAGGATGTCGGTGGTGTAGTTGGGGCCGGCCAGCGCGCCCTTGACCGAATAGATCAGGTCGAAGGCGTTGAAGTTGGCGACGAAGGTGAGGATGGTCACCAGTCCCAGCGTCGGCAGGATCAGCGGCAGCTTGATCTGCCAGAAGATGCGGAACGAACTGGCGCCTTCGGCATAGGCCGCTTCCAGCACTTCTTCCGGCACGGCGAGCAGGGCGGCGTAGATCAGCATCATCGGGATGCCGACGTATTGCCAGACCGAGACCAGGCCGAGCGTCAGCAAGGCGGTGCTTTCCTGTCCCAGCCACGGCGCAAAATAGTCGCCCAGGCCGACATGCGTCATCAAGCCTTCGCCGACGCCCCACAGCGGCGACAGGATCAGCTGCCAGATGAAGCCGATGATCACTACTGATAGCAGGGTCGGCAGGAAAATCAGGGTGCGGTAGGTGCGGGCGCCGCGCAGGCCCTTTAGGCTGAACAGGGTAGCCAGCAGCAGGCCGATCGGATTTTGCAGCAGCATGTGGATCGCGAAGAATTTCACATTGTTCAGCATGGCGTTCCAGAACGCCTTGGACCAGTCGGAATCGAACAGGATGGTGTGATAGTTGTCCAGGCCGACGAAGCTGTGGACGCCGGCATCGTTGCTGGTATAAAAGCCCAGGCGCAGGGTATCCAGTAAAGGCAGCGCGCTGAACATGGAATAGATGATGACCGCTGGCGCCAGGAATACCACGATGTGCCAAGGGAATTTCTTGTTTTGAAGATTCATTCGGGTTTTCGGTGATAGCAAAAAATGCGTAGGTCGCCGCAGGCGCGGATAAAACACGGGGGAGATCGTGTTCCATCCGTGCCCGGCTTGGCGGACCATGGAATACGGGCGTGATCACGGCTTATGCGGCTTATGTTTTGACTTCCGTGCCGTGGATCACGGGCTTACCCGGCGGCAAGCCTTGGCTGCTGTGTGGCATGCTGTGTGAAAAATGAGCCGGGACAGAGCCAATCTTAACTCTTCCCCGGCTAAGCAACAGCACAACAGCAGTGCTTATTGTTGCGGTTTGTACCACTTGGCGAAGCCGGTCTGGATCTGGGCCGCAGCTTCCTTAGGCGCCAGCTTGCCGTTGAGCACCTGGGCATTCACGTTCCACAGCTGGTTTTCCATGCTCGGCTCGCCGCGGTTGAGGATCTGCGCGTTGAGGCGGATGGTCGACGAGCAGGATTTGCGCCAGTCGATCATCTGCTTGGCGACCGGATCCTTGACCGAGATCAGGTGGTCCGACAGCGAGAAGAAGCCGGTGACCTTGTTGGTATAGATGTCGGCAAATTCCTGCGAACCAAGCCAGGTCAGGAACTTGTAGGCATCTTCCTTGTTCTTGGATTTCTTGTTGACGCCCATGCCGATATCGTTGTGATCCGAGATATAGCATTTGTCGCCGGCTTTAGGCACTGGCGGCGGGAAGGCGCCCATTTCGAACTTGGCGTTGGTGTTGAAGTAAGCGATATCCCAGGAGCCGGTCGGATAGATCGCTGCCTTGCCGAGTGCGAACAGGTTCTGGCTGTCGCCGTAGGTTTGCGAGCTGGCGCCCTTGGACAGGTACTTGCCCAGCTTCGCTTCGTATTCAAAGGCGTTGACGAAATTAGGATCGGTGAATTTTTCCTTGCCGGCGATCAGCGCCTTGCGGCCTTCTTCCCCCTTCCAGTAGTTCGGCCCGACGCCGGTAAAGATCACCTGGCTGGATTCCCACTGGTCTGCGGTGCCCAGCGCCAGCGGCGTGTACTTGCCGTTGCTCTTGATGGTGTCAAGCACCTTGAAGAATTCTGCTTCGGTTTTTGGCGGCTGCAGGTTCAGTTCCTTGAAGATTTTCTGGTTGTACAGGAAACCATGCATCACCGACGCGACCGGCATGCAGAACGTGTCCTTGCCGTCATCGGTCTGCCATGCAGTCTTGGAAGAAGCAGGGAAGTGTTCCATGCCCGGTTTGCCATCCAGTTTTTCCAGGTTGCCCTTCTTGTACAAGGACAGCGAAACGTCGAAAGGACGGCAGGCGATCAGGTCGCCCGCAGTGCCACCGGCCAAGCGCGCGGTCAGGCTAGAGTCGTACTCGGTAGGAGCGGTAGGCGCGAACTTGACTTCAATGCCAGGATTCTTTTTCTGGAAAGCCGGGATCAGCACGGTTTCCCACAGGGTCTTGTCGTCGACGCGCCAGCTCTCGATAGTCAGGGTGCCGGCTTGCGCCGTGCCGACCGTCGCCAGGGCGATCAGCACGGCGTTGCGGATGGTACGAATTCGGTTGATGGTTTGCATCAAAGTCTCCTCTTGGGTTTTGCCGCTTGGATTTCGCTTGGATTTTTATAGCTTGAGTTTTATTAGTGCGGCCGTCTTTAGAGCCTGAAGCCTGTCAAACCGCCGCGCACAGACATTAGCACCATAAAAAATGTGTCGCCATCTTAGTTGGAAACTATCTATACAAATTACATAAGTTTTTGATTTTATTGAACAAAATCAAATCCTGCGGTTTGCGGCGATTACATATCTTTACAGTGGAGCGGACAACTTGCCATCCCCTCATAGGACAGCCGCGGCGATTGGCGGTGATATTCTGCTTTGATGAGTATAGATAAAATTACGAAAACTTACGCTTCTTTACAAAACAAGAAGACTGTTAACGTCGTATACCGGACTTGCGCTATAGTCACACGCGATGTGGGGAGACGTAACAAGTGTTTATAAAAAAATCAACAAGGCGCTCAATGATTGACAAGCGAGGCAAGGGAGGCCAGGGAGGCGCGAAATCCTGGACTGCAGGATCGCGCAGATGGATCGTACTACTGGCGTCAGGCTGCCTGCTTGGTTGCCTGATTGCTCTGACGACCGGCATGGCCAATGCCGCCGCCGCGCCGCCGGTTTCCGGCGCCGGCCAGCCGGCAACGTCGCTGCAGGTGGTGCATTGGTGGACTTCGGCCGGGGAACGCAAGTCGGTCGACGTGCTGGCAGGCAGGCTCGCCGAAGATAACATCCAGTGGCGCGACATGGCCATTCCCGGCGGCGCCGGCCTTGGCGCCAGCAAGGTGCTCAAGAGTATGGTGCTGGCCGGCAAAGCGCCCGAGGCAACCCAGCTCAACGGCATCGTGTTCGGTGAGTGGGCCGATCTTGGCCTGTTGCTGGAACTGGACGACGTCGCCGCGCCGGGCAACTGGCAAAAACTGTTGTTTCCGACCGTATGGTCGCTAGTGCACAACCGCGGCCATGTAGTGGCGGCGCCGCTTGGCATCCATCGCATCAACAACCTGTTCTACAACAAAAAGGTTTTCGACCGGCTCGGCCTGGCTGCGCCCCGGACCTGGCCCGAGTTCGAGCGGGTCGCGGAAAAACTCAAGCAGGCCGGCGTCACGCCGCTGGCGCAAAGCAGCGAAGCCTGGCAGGTCGCTACCTTGTTTGAAACCCTGGTGCTGGCCGAAAGCGGGCCGGCCTATTACCGCTCCCTGTTTGTCGACCTCAATCCCGCCGCCTTTGGCGATGCGCGCATGACCCATGCCCTGAAGCGCTTGCGGGC
This sequence comes from Collimonas fungivorans, assembly GCF_028292705.1. Classification (GTDB taxonomy): domain Bacteria; phylum Pseudomonadota; class Gammaproteobacteria; order Burkholderiales; family Burkholderiaceae_D; genus Collimonas; species Collimonas fungivorans_B. The sequence continues at coordinate 10,415 of NZ_JAQGLV010000412.1, forward strand.
GCTCAAGGAGTGGATGCCGCAGCCGCTCAGGGAACGGCCGTGGCCGGACATGACGCGCCAGCTGGCTGACGGCGAGGCCGCCATGTTCGTCATGGGCGATTGGGCCAAGGGGGAGCTGCTGGCCTGGGGCTTGAACACCGACCAGGATTTTTCTTGTGCGGCGGTGCCGGGCACGGCAGACTACCATCTATATAGCGTCGATACCCTGGCCATGTTCGCCGGCGATTATTCGCACCAGCCGGCGCAGGAAAAGCTGGCCCAGGTGATCATGTCGCAGTCGGTGCAAAGCGCTTACAATCAGGTCAAGGGCGCGATTTCTGTATGGCGCTCGCCGGATTTGTCGAAAATGGATAGCTGCGCGCGCGCCTCATGGAGCGCGTTCAGCAAGGGCAGCGCGTTCCAGGCGCCGAGCCTGGTGCACCGCATGGCCGCCGACGAAACCGCGAAAGACGCCATCGTGGCTGAAGTACATCGTTATTTTGTGGATGACAAGATGAGCGAGAGCGATATCCAGCGCAAGCTGGCCAGCATTGCCCGCTCCGTGTCGAAGACAGGAAAGCAGGAATAGGAATGCGCAAGATATTGATTGTCGACGACGACCAGAAAACCAGGACGCTGCTGAAAGCCTACCTGGAAAAGAACCAGTACGAAGTGCGCCTGGCGCATAACGGCGAGGCGTTCCTGGCCGAGTTCCAGCGCTACGCCGAGGAACTGTCGCTGGTGATCCTGGACGTGATGCTGCCGGATACCGACGG
>NZ_JAQGLV010000008.1 GCF_028292705.1 Collimonas fungivorans
TCGTTCCGCAAGCATACCGGCATGTCGTTCGTGCAGTACGTCAACCGGCTGCGCATCAACGTTGCCTGCGAACTGCTGATGGATGGCGACGCCAGCGTCACCGACATCTGTTTCCAGGTCGGCTTCAATAACGTATCCAATTTCAACCGCCAGTTCCTGGAGCAGAAGGGGGTTTCTCCGTCCAGGTTCAGGAAGTACCAGGAAATCAATATGGCGTCGCGCAGCCTTGTTCTTCCCGGGCTATCTGTGACCGCCAGCGTCTAGAACCAGCAGGGTTTCATCGGCAGTGTTTTGCATTCAAATAAAAACCATGGAGATAGCAATGATAGTGAAATTGAAGATGGCCGGGCTTGTCGCTTGCGCTGTTGGCGCCACCCTTGTTTCCAGTGCAGCGGTCGCTGCGCCGCTGAAGATAGGCATGTCTTTCCAGGAAATCAATAATCCTTATTTCGTCACGATGAAGCAGGCGCTGGAACAGGCGGCGGCATCGATAGGCGCCACGGTGGTGATCACCGATGCACACCATGATGTCTCGAAACAGACCAGCGACGTCGAGGACATGGTCCAGAAGAAGATCGATATCCTGCTGCTCAACCCTACCGACTCGGTCGGCATCCAGTCCGCGGTCAAGGCTGCCAAGGCCAAGGGCGTGATCGTGGTCACGGTCGACGCCAACGCGCAGGGACCGGTCGATTCCTTTGTCGGCTCGAAGAATTTCGACGCCGGCCAACTGGCTTGCACCTACCTGGCGAACAACTTGAAAGGCCAGGGCGACGTGGCGATCCTGGACGGCATTGCAGTGGTGCCTATCCTGGAACGGGTGCGCGGTTGCAAGGATGCTTTGGCAAAATTCCCGGGCATCAAGATCGTCACCACCCAGAACGGCAAGCAGGAGCGCGACCAGGCATTGACCGTGACCGAGAATATCTTGCAGGCCAATCCGAAGCTGAAGGGCATGTTCAGTGTTAACGATACCGGTTCGCTGGGCGCATTGTCTGCCATCGAGTCGTCCGGCAAGGACGTCAAGCTGGTGAGTGTGGACGGCGCGCCGGACGCGATCAAGGCGATCCTCAAGCCGAATTCGAAATTCATCGCCACCGCCGCCCAGTATCCGCGCGACCAGGTGCGGCTGGCGCTGGGCATTGCGCTGGCCAAAAAATGGGGCGCCAACGTGCCGGCCACGATCCCGGTCGACGTCAAGCTGATCGATAAGGCACAGGCCCCGAATTTCAGCTGGTAGCCGGACTGGCCGGCCGCCGCTACGCACGGCGGGACCTGGTCCCGCCAATCAAAACCGGATTGGTACAAAAGCAGATGATGAAGACAATCCTGAAGCTGGAAGGCATTTCCAAGAAGTTCGGCGTGGTCAACGCCTTGTCGGCGATCGATTTGTCGGTGGCGAGCGGTGAGATCCATGCGCTGCTGGGGGAAAACGGTGCCGGCAAGTCGACCCTGATGAAAATCCTGAGCGGCATTTACCGTCCCGACCGCGGCCGCATCGTGATCGATGGCGAAGAACGCAGTTTCGCCGGTTATAACGATGCGATTGCAGCGGGCATTGCGATCATTTTCCAGGAATTCAACCTGGTTCCTTACCTGAATGCAGTCGAGAACATTTTTCTCGGCAGGGAAATCACCAATGCCGCTGGCCTGTTGTCGAAAACCGCGATGAAAAGAAAGGCGCAGGAGATTTTCGACAAGCTCGATATCGACATCGACCTGGCGCTCGAGGTCGGCCAGCTGACTTCGGCGCAACAGCAGTTTGTCGAGATCGGCAAAGCCTTGCTGCTGGACGCGCGCATCCTGATCCTGGACGAGCCTACCGCGACGCTGACGCCGAACGAGGCCGAACACCTGTTCAGTATCATGCGCGATCTGCGCCGGCGCGGTGTGGCGATGATCTTCATTTCGCACCATTTGGAAGAAATATTCCAGGTGTGCGACCGCATTACGGTGTTGCGCGACGGCGTCAATGTCGGCGTGGCCGAGACCGCCGGCATTACCCAGGATGAACTGGTGGAAATGATGGTGGGGCGCAAGCTGGAAAACAATTTTCCCGCAAAACCCGAGCCGGTGGCGCCACATGCCAGGAAAATGGCGCTGGAGGTCGAGGCTATCCAGATCACGCGCCACAGTCCGCGCAACAGCTTTACCCTGCATGCGGGAGAAATACTGGGATTTGCCGGGCTGGTCGGCTCCGGCCGCACCGAGCTGGCCTTGGCGGTGATCGGTGCAAATCCGAGTTACCTGAAGCAGGTCAAGGTAAACGGCGTGCCGGCCAGGCTGCGCGACACCGCCGATGCGCTGGCGCTGGGCATCGGGCTGCTGCCGGAGAGTCGCAAGACGGAAGGGTTGATACTGGATTTCAGCGTCAAGGACAATATGTCCATCAACAACCTGGCGAAGTATAGCGGCAGCGGCCGCTGGATCGACCGCAAGCACGAGCTGCAGGCATCGAACGAGATGATCCGCAAGCTCGGGGTGAAGACACCGGACGCCTTGACCCGGGTGGTCAACCTGAGCGGCGGCAACCAGCAAAAGGTAGTGATCGCGCGCTGGCTCAACCACCATTGCAAGATCCTGATTTTCGACGAGCCTACGCGCGGCATCGACGTCGGTGCCAAGGCGGAAATCTACCAGCTGATGCGCGAACTGACCGCCGGCGGCTACGCCATCATCATGATTTCGTCCGAACTCCCTGAGATTGTCGGCATGTGCGACAGGGTGGCGGTATTCCGCCAGGGCGCCATTGTGAAAATCCTGGAACAACCATCGATCAATGCGAATGAGGTAATGCGCCATGCAACCACAAGTCCAGAACCTGCGTATGCCTAAGGGCCAGGGCAGCCAGTTCAGAACCGCCCTGGCGCGCTGCCTGCCGGGGCCGGTGCTGTTTCCGCTGATCGGCCTGGTCGTGGTCTGCCTGGCGATGGTGGTCGCCAGCGATGCCTTCCTGTCGGTCGACAACCTGGTCAACATCGGCCGCCAGGTCTCGATCAACGCCATCATTGCGGTCGGCATGACCTGCGTCATCCTGAGCGGCGGCATCGACCTGTCGGTGGGATCGGTGATGGCCTTGTCCGGCACCCTGACCGCCGGGCTGATGGTGGCGGGCCTGCCGGCGCCGCTGGCGATCCTGCTGGGTCTGGCGGCGGGCCTGGCGTGCGGTATCGCCAACGGTTTTTTTGTGGCGTACAGCAAGATGCCGCCGATTATCGTGACCCTGGCCACCATGGGCATCGCCCGCGGCCTGGCCCTGATCTATACCGGCGGCTATCCGATCGACGGCTTGCCGGACTGGTTCGAGATTTTCGGGCGCGGCCACGTGCTGGGCCTGCAAATGCCGATTGTGGTGATGCTGCTAGTGTTTGCCATGGCCTACGTGCTGCTGGACCGCACCGCAATCGGCCGTTATATCTATGCGATCGGCGGCAACGAGCAGGCGACCCGGCTCAGCGGCATTCGCGTCTCGCGCTACAAGTTGCTGGTGTATGCGATCAGCGGCTTCACCGCTTCCATCGCCGGCCTGGTGCTGACATCGCGTTTGATGAGCGGCCAGCCGAATGCAGGCATCTCTTTCGAACTGGATGCGATCGCCGCGGTGGTGATGGGCGGCACTTCGATCGCGGGCGGCCGCGGCTCCATCATCGGTACCTTGATCGGGGCCCTGATGCTGGGCGTGCTGAACAACGGCCTGAACATGATGGGGGTATCGCCTTATCTGCAGAATGTGGTCAAGGGCGCGATCATTTTGCTGGCTATTTATATCAGCCGGGAAAGAAACCGCATCGCCTAAATTTCCCGGACAAATTTTTCCATCCCGGAGCAGGCGTCGATTGGGCCATCGGCCCGGGGGCGCGCACGTCCGGGCGCTGGAGCATTGACTGAAATCGTTGCATTTACTGAAAAGGAGACACCATGCAATACGCAAAGATGCAAGCCGTGGTTTGCCACGGTCCCAAGGATTACCGCTTGCAGGAAATTCAACGGCCGGCGGCCAGGCGCAACGAGCTGGTGATCAAGATCGCCGCCTGCGGCATCTGCGCCAGCGATTGCAAATGCCATTCGGGCGCGGCGATGTTCTGGGGCGGCGAAGGCCAGGAAGCCTGGGTCAAGCCGCCGGTAGTGGCCGGCCATGAATTCTTCGGTTATGTGGCGGAACTCGGCGAAGGAGCCGATGAACATTTTGATGTCAAACTGGGCGACCGGGTCATCGCGGAACAGATCGTGCCGTGCGGGAAATGCCGCTTTTGCACTTCGGGCAAATACTGGATGTGCGAGGTGCACAACATCTTCGGTTTCCAGCGTGAAGTGGCGGATGGCGGCATGGCGGACTACATGCGTATCCCGCCGAACGCCATCGTGCACAAGATTCCGGACGGCATAACGCTGGAAGACGCCGCTATCATCGAGCCGCTGTCGTGCGCCATCCATACCGTCAATCGCGGCGAAATCCAGCTGGACGACGTCGTCGTGATCGCCGGCGCCGGTCCGCTCGGCCTGCTCATGGTGCAGGTGGCCAAGCTGAAAACGCCGAAGAAACTGGTAGTGATCGACCTGGTGCAGGAACGTCTTGACCTGGCGTTGAAAATGGGCGCCGATGTTGTCATCGATCCGACCAAGCAGGATGCCCAAGCCATCGTCGCCGGACTCACCGGCGGCTACGGTTGCGACGTGTATATCGAAACCACGGGGGTGCCGATGGGGGTCACCCAGGGTTTGCAGCTGATCCGCAAGCTCGGGCGTTTCGTCGAGTTCAGCGTGTTCGGCAAAGAAACCAGCGCCGACTGGTCGATTATCGGTGACCGCAAAGAGCTGGACGTGCGCGGCGCGCATCTCGGACCTTACTGCTATCCTATTGCGATTGACCTGCTGGCGCGCGGCCTGGTGACCTCGAATGGCATCGTTACCCATGATTTTCCGCTGGAACGATGGGAGGAGGCGTTTGCGCTGGCCAATTCGGTGGCCTCGATCAAGGTGTTGCTGAGGCCGGTCGCAGACAACCTGACAGGAAATTGAACCAGCCATGAAATATGTGATCGGCGTCGACATCGGCACACAAAGCAGCAAGGCCTTGCTGGTCGACGCGAACGGGCAGATCGTTGCACAGCACAGCCGCGGCTACCAGGTCGATACCCCGAGGCCCTTGTGGGCCGAGCAATGGCCTGAGGTCTGGTTCGATGCGGTGCGCGAGTGCATCGGCGAATGCGTGCGGCAGGCTGCGGCAGCGTCCGGTTTTGCTGCGGAACAGGTTGCCGCGATCTGTATCAGCAGCCTGTACGGCGGCTCCGGCATTCCGGTGGACGCCGAGATGCAGCCCTTGCATCCTTGCCTGATCTGGATGGACCGGCGCGCCAACGACGAGGTTGCCTGGATCAGGCAGACGCTGGATGTCGACCGCCTGCGCACGCTCACCGGCAACGGCATCGACAGCTACTACGGCTACACCAAGATGCTCTGGATCAAAAACCAGCGGCCCGAGATATGGAAGAAAACACGGTATTTCCTGCCTCCCAACAGCTACATCAATTATCTGCTGACGGGAGAGCTTGCGGTCGACCACAGTTCCGCCGGCAACATCGGCGGCGTCTACGATATCGTCGGGCGCGATTGGTGCCCGGAGACCATGGCCATGCTGGGAATTCCAGTGCAGATGATGCCGTCGCGCTTGCTGCAATCGAGCGACGTGGTCGGCGGCTTGCTGCCGCAATGGGCGCAGGAATTCGGCCTGCCGGCCGGAATCCCGCTGATGGCGGGCGGCGTCGATGCGGCGGTCGCGACCCTTGCCGCCGGCGCGGTCAAGGAAGGCAACCACGTGGCGATGATAGGCACCAGCATGTGCTGGGGTTATCTCAACCAGCACACCGACGCCAGCCATGGACTGATCAGCATGCCGCATGTCTTCAACGGCTTGCAGGACAATTATATTTTTGGCGGTGCGATTACCGCCGGCGCGTCGGTCAGCTGGTTTCGCGAACAGTTCTGCCAGGCCGAGATCGCCGAGGCAGGCCGGCAACAGGTCGATCCGCACCAGTTGCTGGAGGCGCGCGCGGCGGCCATCGCCCCGGGTTGCGACGGCGTCCTGTTCTTGCCCTATCTGATGGGCGAACGCAGCCCGGTGTGGGATGCCGGCGCCAGCGGCGCATTTGTCGGCCTGAGCCTGTTCCATAGCCGCGGGCACATGTATCGGGCGGTGCTGGAAGGCGTGACTTTTGCCCTGAAACACAACATGGATGCGGGCGCCAAAGGAGCACGCTTCCTGGATGAGCGGCTGGTGGTGGTGGGCGGCGCCAGCCATTCCGATGTGTGGATGCAGATGATCGCGGATATCACCGGCTATGCGGTGTACACCATCAAGGAAAATGTCGAGGCTGCCTTGGGCGCTGCCTTGCTGGCGGCATTCGGGGCCGGCTTGATCGGCCGCCAGGATGTGGAGCAGGGCTGGGTCAGCCTGGTTCCGCGCGCCAGCCCCAATCCCGCGACACGCCAGGTGTATGCCGACCGCTTCGAGGCCTATCGAGAACTGTATCCGGCGTTAAAGCCGATCATGCAAAAACTGCAGGCAACCTGATATTTTACGAGATCACTACGATGCACTCAGTTCCCTATCAATTGGACGGCAAAAGAATCATGGTGACCGGCGCCACCAGCGGCATTGGCGAGGTCACTGCAAAATTACTGCGCAGCAGCGGTGCGCAAGTACTGGCGGTTGGGCAGAACCAGAACAAACTGGAGCGCCTGTACAGCGACCACGGCTGCGAAACCTTGCGGCTGGATGTCGCCGACGGCGCTGCCGTGCAGGAGCTTCTGGCGGTTTCGTACGAGCTGGACGGCCTGGTCAACTGTTCCGGGATATCCATCCTGGAATCCTGCCTGGAGTTGAATGCCGAGAGTTTCGACCGGGTGATGGCGGTCAATGCCCGCGGCGCGGCGCTGGTGTCGCGCTACGTCGCGCAGCATATGATTGCGGAAGGGCGCCAGGGCAGTATCGTCAATGTATCCAGCCAGGCGGCGTTGGTGGCTCTGGAAGACCACCTGGCTTACTGTGCTTCCAAAGCCGCGCTGGATGCCATTACACGCGCCATGTGCCTTGAATTGGGACCGTTGGGAATACGGGTGAATAGCGTCAATCCGACGGTGACGCTGACGCCGATGGCCGAGCAAGCCTGGAGCGATCCCGCCAAAAGCGCGCCGGTATTGCAGGCGATTCCCTTGCGCAGGTTCGCCAGGCCGGAGGAAGTGGCGTGGCCGGTCATGTTTCTGCTCAGCGCGGCGGCGTCGATGATCAGCGGGGTCTGTTTGCCGGTCGACGGTGGCTATACTTGCCACTGAGGCGCCACTGAGGCGCCGCTGAATGGCCGCTGAGCCGGCTCAGTAAGTGAGTCCGCTGGCCTTGTTGAACAGCGCCATGTCGACATAGCTGGACAGGTGGTTGCTGTCGGCGACGTCGCCCACCGTATAACCGCCGATGTCAAAACCGCCGCCGGGAATGGCGTATTCCGCCTGGCCGCTGGTGCGTTTGCCGGCCGGTAGCAGGCGCTGCCATGATTTGGCCGCGGTGAAACCTTCCAGCGTCAATGCCGATACCGGTTCGTCGCGGTATTTTCGCATCATGTTCAAATGCTCGAGCTGTATCGAGGAGCTGCCGATGTTGGGATTCGGGACGACTTGCGAAAACACGGTCCACTCCACGGCTTTGCCGCCTGCCAGCTGGCGCAGCGTGGTCAGGTTGGTGAGGGAGGAGCCGGCGACGAAGGTTTGCGGCGCGAGTTTGCGGAATTCTTTCAGGAATACGCCGGCGTTCACGGTGTCGGCAATCATGATCACGAAACCCGGCTTCGCGTTGGCCAGCTGCGCCGTCTCGCTGCGCATCCTGGCCAGGTCGCTGCCCAGATGGACCGTGCCGCTGAGCCTGATGCCGCTTTCCTTCATCTGGTCGGCGAGGCGGCGGTAGGCGTCGGCGGTGGCGGCCGATTCCTGGTACACCACGCCGACATCCTTGATGCCCAGTTTGTCGAAATGGGAAAATATATGGCGGATTTCCTGCTGGTAGCTGGGCCGCCAGAACAGGACCTTGGCGTCTTTCCGGTAATCGGCGCCGGCCAGCGGCGCATACAGCGTCAGGCCGCTGCGCTTGAATTCGGCTGAATCCAGCACGGCGCGGGTGACATCGTCGCCGACGCCGCCGAACAGGTAGGAAACGCGGGCCTGGGTGATCAGTTCGGCAACCTCCTTGACAGCCAGGTCGGCCTGGCCGCGGTCGTCGCGCACCAGGTACTGGATGCGGCGGCCGTTGATCCCGCCCTTGGCGTTGAGCACATCGAAATAGGTCTTGATGCCAGCCACATAGTCGCGCCCGAGGTCGGCGTTCGGACCAGACAGATCGATGGCCTGGCCGACCACCACAGCATCGGCCGCCGCATTTGCCAACAGCGGCAGGCACATGGCGAGAGCGGCCAGATACTTGCACAAAAAGCGTTTCAAGTTTAAGTTCATCGGAAAGTCAAAATATGGCGTGGGAGGAGTCGCGATTCTGGTTGCAAATTGTGACGGCTTGATGAATTTTTTGTCTTTGTTGAAGCGGTCCTTGCTGATAATGGAATAATTGTATATATTATTTATACGATTTAAATATGGAGAGTTGAATGGTTACCAGTAAAATTGTGAAACCTGTCGTCAAGAAGCCGATTGCAGTGAAAAAAACCGTTGCCAAAACCAAGCCGGCAGCGCGTCCTGCTACCAAGCAGGTAGCGAAGCCAGCTGCCAAACCTGCAGTCAAAACAGTCGCAAAGCCTTTACCTAAGCCGCTGCCGAAACCTTTGCCTGTCGCCAAGCCAGCGGTTCCAAAACCAGCGCCAAGCATCAAGGCGCTGCCGGATTTAAAGGGCAAGGCAAAGAAAGCCAAGCTGGTGCGCGACAGCTTCACCATGCCGGCCGACGAGTATCAGGTCCTGGGCGACGTCAAGAAAACCTTCTTGAAAGCCGGCCTGGAAGTGAAGAAGAGCGAGCTGCTGCGGGTCGGCGTTGCCTTGATCCGCGAACTGGACCTGGCCAACCTGAAACTGGCCGTGGCCAGCCTGCCGCCGGTGAAAGCGGGCCGTCCGAAGAAAGAGAAATAAGACAGGCCGCTTGTACTGCGCAGTGCGCTGAACAGGGCCCGGATCTGTGCGTTGGCGAAAGCCGCCGCACAGATCCGGGCCCTGTTTGTTTGTGCGCGGCACGGGCTCCGGAGCATCAGAAAACAGCAGGATTCAGGCTCTTTGAATTATATTTTTGACACTGTTGCTATGTCACAAAACCGAAATAAACTTGTCATTTTCTTGAAGTAATCGGTAGTTAGGCTTGTCATCGTCACAATCAGAAAGGACGATGAATGCAACTACTAACGAATCCTGGCGAAGCAAGTACTAGTGTTTCCAAGTTGACGGTTAGTCTTGCCAGTACGCCGGAAGAAGTGCGCGAAGTGCAGCGTTTGCGCTACAAGGTATTTATCGAAACGATGGGTCTTTCCGCGCTGGCTAATGCAGACGGCCTGGACAGCGATGAATTCGACTCCTATTGCGATCACCTGATCGTCCGCGACACCAATACCTTGCGCGTGGTCGGCACGTATCGCGTCATGAGCCCGCACGCGGCAAGAAGCATGGGCCGTTATTACTCGGAACAGGAATTCGACCTCGGCCGCCTCGACAACCTGCGCAGCAGCATCGCCGAAGCGGGCCGTGCCTGCATCGATCCCGAATACCGCAGCGGCAGCGTCATCATGCTGCTGTGGGCCGGCCTGGCGGCCTTCATGCGGCGCGAGCGCTGCGACTACCTGATGGGCTGCGCCAGCGTCAGCCTGGCCGATGGCGGCCATAACGCCGCGGCCTTGTACCACGGCCTCGACCACGGCAATTTTGCGCCGGCCGAATACCGCGTCACGCCGCATGTGCCGTTTCCGGTGCATGAGCGCGAAGCCGGCCACGTGGCGCAGATGCCGCCGCTGCTGAAAGGCTACCTGCGCAGCGGCGCCTGGGTCTGCGGCGATCCGGCCTGGGATCCCGATTTCCACTCCGCCGATTTTTTCCTGCTGCTGCCTTTATCCAAGCTGGACCAGCGCTATGCGCGTCACTATCTTAAAGAAACGAGGGCGACATGAAACCAGGCGAACAGTTTCTGGAAGCTGCGTTGTTTGGCGCCAATGCCGGCAACGGCGTTGGCGCCGGGAATGGGACGAAGCGCGATCCGATCCGCTTCCGCACCATCTGGATTTCCGATGTGCACCTGGGAACCACCGGCTGCCAGGCTGCTCGCCTGCTTGAGTTTTTGCGCGCGACCGAATCGGATACCTTGTACCTGGTCGGCGACATCATCGACGGCTGGCAGCTCAAGCGCCGCTGGTACTGGGACCAGGTCCACAACAACGTAGTGCAAACGGTGCTGAAGAAGGCGCGCAAGGGAACCGAGGTGATTTTTGTGCCCGGCAACCATGACGAGGCTGTGCGCCAATTCATCGATCTGGACTTTGGCGGTATCCGGATCCGCGATGAATTGGTGCATACCACCGCGCAGGGAAAACGTATGCTGGTGCTGCACGGCGACCGTTTCGACGGCGTCATCGCCTGCGCCAAATGGCTGGCGTATGTGGGCGACAGCCTGTACACCGTGATCCTGAAATTCAACCAGTGGTTCAACGGTTGGCGCGCACGCGCCGGCCTGCCTTACTGGTCGCTCTCGCAATACCTGAAGCTGAAGGTGAAAAACGCCGTCAACTACATCTCTTCGTTTGAAGATGCACTGGCGGCGGAAGCGCAGAAAAAGGGCCTGGACGGCGTCATTTGCGGCCATATCCACAAGCCGGAAATCCGCGACATCAACGGCATCAAGTATTGCAACGACGGCGACTGGGTGGAAAGCCTGTCGGCGCTGGTGGAAGAGGCCAGCGGCGAACTGCGCCTGGTGACCTGGCAGGAAATCATGCAGCAAAAGAATGCCGTGTCCGGCAAGAAGGTTGGCGAGTTATGCGCATTGCCATCGTAACGGACGCCGGGCAATCGCAGATCAACGGGGTAGTCAATACCTTGCGCGCCACCAGCGCTTGCCTGCGCCATAACGGCCACGAAGTATTGCTGCTCAGTCCCGACGATTTCCCGACCTTCGCCTG
>NZ_JAQGLV010000023.1 GCF_028292705.1 Collimonas fungivorans
CCGTTCCCGGTTACCCAGCAGGATGGGGCGCTGACCGCGGTACCGGAATTTCTCGATTCGCAGCACAAGATCGCCAACGCGGCCGATGCCGAAGCCTATCTGGAGCGCGTGACAGCGATGGCGCGCCTGCTCGACCAGGAAAGTGCGCGCATCGCCGAACAGGCCGCCAAGGGCATCATGCCGCCCGATTTCATCGCGCATACCGCGCTGGGCCAGTTGCGCAACTATCGCAAGACGCCGGCGGCGGCGCAGAAGCTGGTCACTTCGATCGCCGGACGCACCAGGAAACTCGGCATAGAGGGTGACTGGGAAGCGCGCGCGACCAAGCTGGTGAATACACTGGTGTATCCGGCGCTGGAACGGCAGATCGAGACCTTCGCCAAAGCCACCGCCAAGGCTACCGATGTCGCCGGCGTGCAGCGCTTGCCCGACGGCGCGGCGTATTACGAATGGGCGCTCAAGCTGGGTACCACTACCACCCATGGCGCGAGTGAAATCCATGCGATCGGACTGGAGCAGAACAAGATGCTGCAGGCGCGCATCGACGCCATCCTCAAGGCGCAGGGAATCACGCAAGGCACGGTCGGCGAACGCATATTGGCGCTGTCGAAAGATCCTTCCCGCTTCTATGCCGACGATGACCAGGGACGCGCGCAGCTGATCGCCTATTGCAACGAGCGCGTGGCTGCGATCCGCAAGCTGATGCCGAAAATTTCCCACCTGGACCTGCAGGCGCCGCTGGTGATCAAGCGTGTGCCGTCAGATATCGAAGCCGGGGCGGCGCTGGGTTATATGAACTTCGCGGCGCTGGACGGATCGCGGCCGGCGATTTATTACATCAACCTGAAATCGACCAAGCTCTGGCCGAAATCCGAGATCGCCACGCTGACTGCGCACGAGGGCATCCCCGGCCACACCTGGCAGGGCGCCTATCTGGCCGAGCACCATGCGCAGATCCCGCTGATTACTTCGCTGATGGGTTTCAACGCCTTTGTCGAAGGCTGGGCGCTGTATGCCGAGCAGCTGGTCGACGAATTCGGGCTGTACGCAACCGATCCGTTCAGCCAGGTCGGCTACCTGCAGGCACAGCAGTTCCGCGCCTGCCGCCTGGTGGTCGATACCGGCCTGCATTCGATGCAATGGACGCGGCAGCAGGCGATCCAGTTCCTGATTGAAAACACCGGGCGCGGCCAGGCCGCCATGACCAGCGAGATCGACCGCTATTGCGTGTTGCCGGGGCAGGCTTGCGGCTACAAGATGGGACACAACGAAGTCATGCATCAGCGCGAACGCGCAAAAGCCGCGCTGGGCGGCAAGTTCGACCTGGCCGGTTTCAATGACGCGCTGGTGAAATGCGGCGGTGTACCGCTGACAGTGCTGCCGACCGTGATTGACCGCTACATCGCCGCTGCGCGCACGGCATAAAAGATGCGGCGCGGCCTGCCGGCAGGCCGCGCCGCGTTCATCTTCAGCCGTAGCAAACGGCTTCGACGTTGTTCCCGTCCGGATCGATCAGGAACGCGCCGTAGTAAGTCGGACTGTATTCGGTGCGCAGGTCCGGCTTGCCGTTGTCGCGCCCGCCAGCCGCCAGGCCGGCCGCATGAAAACCTTTGACCTGCTTGTGATCGGCGGCGCCGAAAGCGACATGGGTGCTCCCGGCCGGCGCATCGGCAGCGGCATATAACCAGAGCGCCGGTTGCTCCGGCGGCCCGAAGCCGGCATAACCGTCGCCCTGCGCCGCCAGGACATATCCCAGGTTTTCCAGCGCTGCCTGGTAAAACTGCATGCTGGCGTCGAGGTTCTTCACTTTCAATCCGATATGGTCGAACATGATGGTCTCCTTGTCATCGCATCCACGTGGATGGATCAGGCAATCATCATTTCAGATCGCATCCAGCTTTTCTTGGAAAATCTTGCGCTCGCCGCGGGCCACCCGCTGGAAATGCTTGGGCGAGACGCCGGCGGCGCAGTGGAAAGTGCGCACAAAATTGGATAGATCGTTGAAACCGACGTCATAGGCCGTATCCGTGACGGAGCGGCCATCAGCCAGCAGGCTTGCCGCATGGCGCAACCTTGAGCGCAGCAGGTACTGGTGCGGCGTGACGCCGAGTGTACGGCTGAACAGCCGCAGGAAATGAAAAGGACTCATGCCTGCCTCGGCGGCGGTTCGTTCGAGGTCGATCTCCTCATGCGCATGTGCGGTAATCCACATCGCGGCATTGACTGCGCGGCGCCGGTCCTGGGTCGTCGCCGCCAGCGGCGCGGATTGTTTGCCGGAGCTGAGCGCGACAAAACGCGCGACGAGCAGCAGTCCGATTTCCTCCAGGCCGACGTCGCTGCGCCCCTCGGCGGCAGCCTGTCCCAGTTCGCCGAGCATGATGATGCCGTTCAGCGGCGGCAAGGCGCCGCTGCGCCAAAGCGTTTCCTTGGCGCCTATCGATTCGATGCATCCTTCGGAAAACTGGAAAGACAGGCATTCGTCGCCGCACACATGGTGGTCATGGGTACAGCAGTATTCATCGCCGGGATGGCCGATCATCACCGAGCCCGGCACCAGTTCGTGCTGCACGCCGCGGTAGCGCAGGCCGAAGCTGCCGCGCCGCACGTAGGACACCGAATGCCTGTGGTGCGATTCGGTGACCGGCAGGTCGCCCGGGCTGGCGCTGCAACGGTAATCGATCACCGTCGCCGACGCGCTTTGCGAAAGAATCAGGGTATTCATCCCATTAAGTCTACGCCAAATTAAAAAAGCGTGAATGGCTTGCCGTGAAGGCGCACATACGGTTTTTGCAAGCGCTTGACTTGAAGTTAAGTTGAAATTTTATACTGCTGGTTCTGCAACGCTTCCATAACCTGATTGGCGTGAGTCCATGTCGGCCACCTGGGTTTGCTGCAGCAGTTCGGTGCTCTCCCGGTCTGATCCGGGGAGCACCGTAACCACGACCTTGAGGCGTAACTGCCTCAATCCATCGTCAGGCAGCAAATCCGCCGTCAATAGACAGGCTGGCGCCGGTAATGTAGGCCGCCTCAGGGCCTGCCAGATAAGCGACAAAGCTGGCGATTTCCTCATCCTTGCCATAACGGCCGACCGGCATCATCGCTTTCAGGGTGGCGGCGAATTCGCTGCCGGCCGGATTCATTTCCGTATCGACCGGGCCTGGCTGCACATTGTTGATGGTGATGCCGCGCGGACCGAGGTCGCGCGCCAGGCCGCGGGTCAGGCCGACCAGCGCCGACTTGCTCATCGCATAGGGGCCGCCGCCGGCAAACGGCATGCGGTCGGCGTTGGTGCTGCCGATGTTGATGATCCTGCCGCCTTCGGTCATGTGGCGCGCCGCTTCCTGCGTCGCCACGAACACGCTGCGCACATTGATCGCCAGCGTGCGGTCGAAATCTTCCAGGCTGAATTCAGCCAGCGGCGCAATCGCCAGCACACCCGCATTGTTGACCAGGATATCGAGCCGTCCGAAAGCAGCGACAGCTTGTCCGATTGCCGCCTTGATGGCGTCCGCATCGGCGCTGTCGGCCCGGATCGCCAGCGCGCGTCCGCCGGCGGCTTCGATGTCCTTGACGACTTGCGCGGCGCGATCGGCCGAGCTGATATAGGTCAGGGCGACAGCGGCGCCGTTGCGGGCCAGCCGCTTGGCGATGGCGGCGCCGATGCCGCGTGAGCCGCCTTGTATGAAGGCGACTTTGTTGGCAAGCACTGCTGTTTCTTGGTTGATGGCCATGATATTTCTCCTTGTTGGTTGGGGCGCTGCCACAGTGGCGAGCGCCGGGTTGACAAGCGAAGTATCTGCCGATCATTATGTCGTTACTAGCCACTAATCTTCATATTCACTTGATACCAAAGGTTTAAAGTAAAACCATGGAAACTATGATTGGCATGCAATGTTTTGTCCGCAGCGCCGAGGCCGGCAGTTTTTCAGAAGCGGCGCGCCGGCTCGGCATGACCTCGGCGGCGGTCGGCAAGAACGTGGCGCGGCTGGAGACCGGACTGGGCGTGCGCCTGTTCCATCGCAGCACGCGCAGCCTGACCCTGACCGAGGCCGGCGAAAGTTTTTTGCATGAGATCAGGGATGGACTGACGTCGATCCAGTCAGCCGTCGACAACCTGGCCAGTGCCGGCGGTCAGCCGGCCGGCGTGCTCAAGGTCAGCATGGGCACAGGCTTCGGCCGTGCCTACTTGGTGCCGCTGCTGGCGCCGTTCCTGGCGAAATATCCGGCGATCTCGCCCGACTGGCATTTCGATAACCGCCAGGTCGACCTGATCGCGCAAGGTTTCGATGCCGCCATCGGCGGCGGTTTCGAACTGCCGCCCGGCGTCGTGGCGCGCGAACTCGGGCCGGCGCACCGCGTGCTGGTAGCCGCGCCGGCTTATTTCAACGAACGGCCGGCGCCGGCGTCGCCGGCAGACCTGCACGCATTCGACGGCATTTTCATCCGCTCGCCGCAGACCGGGCGGGTGCGGCCTTGGCCCTTACGCAACCGGAGCAACCAGCAGGCGCCGGTGACGCTGCGCATGCGCATGACCATGAGCGATCCCGAAGCCGGCTGCGAAAGCGCGCAAATGGGCCTCGGCATCGCCTTGGTCAGCATGCCGAATGCCTTGCCGTTCCTGCAAAACAAAACCCTGGTGCGCGTACTGCCGGACTGGTATGTCGACGGCGGCACCTTGTCGCTCTACTTTGCCGCGCAAAAACTGCTGCCGGCCAAGACCCGGGTGTT
>NZ_JAQGLV010000043.1 GCF_028292705.1 Collimonas fungivorans
TCCAGCTTCGGCATCACGCCGGCGCTGATCGACTCGACCATCTACGACGCCATTGGCCAGCGCCAGGTCGCGCAGTACTTCACGCAGATCAACAGCTACCACGTGATCCTGGAAGTGACGCCCAAGCTGCAGGAAGATCCCGATCTGTTCAACAAGCTCTACCTGACTTCGCCGGTGACCGGCCAGCAGGTGCCGCTGTCGACCTTCGTCACCATCGACACCAACAAGACTTCCTACCTGTCGATCAGCCACCAAGGCCAGTTCCCGGCGGTGACGATTTCCTTCAACCTGGCGCCGGACGTGGCGCTGGGCGAAGCGGTCGATGCGATCCAGAAGGCGCAGAGCGAGATGGGCGTGCCGGCCACCCTGACCGGCGCGTTCCAGGGCACGGCCAAGGCGTTCGGCGATTCGCTGTCGTCGCAGCCCTATCTGATCGCGGCAGCGCTGGTCGCGGTGTATATCGTGCTGGGCCTGCTGTATGAAAGTTATATCCACCCGCTGACGATCCTGTCGACCCTGCCCTCGGCCGGCGTCGGCGCCCTGCTGATCCTGATGATGGGCGGTTATGACCTGAGCGTGATTGCCTTGATCGGCATCATCCTGCTGATCGGCATCGTCAAGAAGAACGGCATCATGATGATCGACTTCGCCCTGACGGCGGAGCGACAGCACGGCATGAAACCGGAAGAAGCGATCTACCAGGCCTGCGTGCTGCGCTTCCGGCCGATCATGATGACCACCATGTGCGCGCTGCTGAGCGGCTTGCCGCTGATGCTGGGCCACGGCGCCGGCTCGGAACTGCGGCGGCCGCTGGGTTACGCCATGGTGGGTGGCCTGGTGCTGTCGCAGGCGCTGACCCTGTTCACGACGCCGGTGGTGTATCTGTACCTGGACCGCGCCCACTACTGGTACATGCGGCGCAAGGAAGCGCGGCAGGCACGCAAGGCGGCCCGTAAAGCTGCGGCATGATAGATTTAAAACAATGCGTTAAAACAATCCATCAAAGTAATCCGTCAAATAACGAAGGCGATGAAATGTCCTCTTGCATGCCGGCACCGTGCCGGCATGTGGGAAACTAGCCAGGAGACAGGCTACACATGAAAATACTGATCGTCGAAGATGAACTGAAGACGGCCGACTATCTGTGCAAGGGCCTGACCGAACAGGGTTGCGCCGTCGATGTCGCGCATAACGGCGTGGACGGCCAGCACCTGGCCTTGCAGCACGATTACGACGTCATCGTGCTCGACGTCATGCTGCCCGGCATAGACGGTTTTACGGTCCTGCACGCCCTGCGCGCCATCAAGCAGACCCCGGTCATCATGCTGACCGCGCGCGACCGGGTGGAAGACCGCATCAAGGGCCTGCAAGGCGGCGCTGACGACTACCTGGTGAAACCGTTTTCCTTCCTCGAGCTGCTGGCGCGCCTGCAGGCGCTGACCCGGCGCGGCCGCGCTTTCGAGCCGGCGCAGCTGCGGATTGCCGACCTGCAGATCGACCTGATCAGCCGCAAGGCTTACCGGGCCAATGTCCGCATCGACCTCACCGCCAAGGAGTTTTCGCTGCTGGCGGTGCTGGCGCGGCGACAAGGCGAGATCCTGTCCAAGACCGCGATCGCCGAGCTGGTCTGGGACATGAATTTCGACAGCAACACCAACGTCGTCGAAGTCGCCATCAAGCGCTTGCGCGCCAAGATCGACACGCCGTTCAGCCCCAAGCTGCTGCATACCATACGCGGCATGGGTTATGTGCTGGAGCCGCGCAGCCAAGAGGGCAGCGAATGAAGCGTTCCATCACCGCACGCCTGGTGGCGATGTTTGCCGTAGCGGCGCTGCTGATTTTTTCTCTGATCGGCAGCGCGCTGTATGGCGTGCTGCAGCGCGAGCTGGCGCGCCACCAGCAGGACGAACTCAATACGCGTTTCCTGGATACCCGCTACATGATCGGCCATAACGGCGACCCGGTGCGCTGGCCGCGGGTGCAAACCAAGCTGGACACCCTGACGCCGGCCGACGGCAGCATCCGCTACTGGGTGCTGAGCGACGATCCCCGCTTCCAGTACGGCAAAGGCCTGGCCGATGTCGAGCAGCTGGACCGCAACCCGAACGGCATGGGCATCATGTCGCTGCACGGCCGCGAATATCCGCTGCACACCATGGTAGGCACCATCGAGCCGTTCCAGGAACGGCCCGCGGTGCGCCTGATCGTGGCGGTGGACGCCGCGCCTTACATGCACACCCTGCATGCCTTCATGATTGCACTGGTCGGCTTGTCCCTGCTGGGCGTGCTGCTGGTCATGCTGCTCGGCTACTGGATTGCGCAGGTCGGCTTGCGGCCGCTGAAACAACTGTCCAGCGCGGCGCAGTCGCTGGGGCCAAAAACCTTGTCGCAACGCCTGCAGATTTCGCCGCTGCCGGGTGAACTGTCGGACCTGACGATCGCCTTCAACGGCGTACTGGAGCGCATGGAAGGCGCTTACAATCAGCTGGAAGCGTTCAACGCCGACGTCGCCCACGAGCTGCGCACGCCGCTGGCCAACCTGATCGGGGAAACCCAGGTGGCCTTGTCGCGGCAACGCACGGCGCCGCAATTCGAGGAAGTGCTGCAATCGAACCTGGAGGAGCTGGAGCGCTTGCGCTCCATTATCAACGACATGCTGTTCCTGGCGCGCGCCGACCAGGGTGAAGCCGCCACCAGCCTGGTGCGCACTTCGATTGCGCAGGAAGTCGGCAAGACCGTGGAGTTTTTTGAGTTCCTGCTGGACGATTCGAAAATGACGGTCAAGGTGGCTGGCGACGTGAGCGCCGAAGCCTCCATCGAAACGTCGCTGTTCAAACGCGCAATGAGCAACCTGCTGCACAACGCGATCCAGCATTCCAGCCCTGGCGCCGCGATAGCGGTGACGATCACGCAGGAGCCCGAGGCGATCCGGATCGCTGTGTCGAATCCTGGCAAACCGATCGCCGACAATCATTTGCCGCGCCTGTTCGATCGTTTCTACCGGGTCGACGCCGCCCGCAACGACAAGGACCAGAGCCAGCTGCACGGCCACGGCCTGGGGCTGGCGATCGTCAAGGCGATCGCCAAGATGCATGGCGGCGGCGTGTTCGCCGACAGCACGGACGGTACGACAACGATAGGCTTCAGCATCCCTGCGAGCCACGCGACGATGCCTTGAACGGCTTGCCAGATTGCATAGATGGTAACGGCTTGCCGTAAATAAACGACAACCGCGAAGACGAGCGTGGGGAGTAGTACAGAAGTAATACAGAGGATAGAGGCGAGCCTTGTCTGCGGCACTTGCAGGAAATGGCTGTGGCTGCTTCGTTCCCGACCTGACCAGGTTGACCACGCCACAATGCGCAGGGGCCCGCCGGGGTGAATTGTACCGCATTGCGGCATTACTGGCAGGGCTTTTTGCATCCCTGCCGCCATTTTCTGCCTGCGCCGCGCAGCCAGCCCCTCTTTACAAACCCTGTCTTACAGTCCCAGCTCCTGCCAGATCTGGTCGACGCGCGTCTTCACTTCATCCGACATGCTGATGGTGCGCCCCCACTCGCGGCTGGTTTCGCCAGGCCACTTGTTGGTGGCGTCTATCCCCATCTTGCTGCCCAGGCCGCTGACCGGCGAGGCGAAGTCGAGATAGTCGATCGGCGTGTTGTCGACTATCGTGGTGTCGCGGATCGGATCGACGCGGGTGGTGATGGCCCAGATCACTTCATTCCAGTCGCGGATGTTGACGTCTTCATCCACCACCACGATGAACTTGGTATACATGAACTGGCGCAGGAAACTCCAGACGCCGAACATCACCCGTTTCGCATGGCCGGCATAGGCCTTCTTCATCTGCACCACCGCCATGCGGTAGCTGCAGCCTTCCGGCGGCAGATAAAAATCGGTGATTTCGGGAAACTGCTTTTGCAGCAAGGGGATGAACACTTCGTTCAGCGCCACGCCGAGCACCGCCGGCTCGTCCGGCGGCTTGCCTGTATACGTAGAGTGATAAATCGGCGACTTGCGCATCGTGATGCGGTCGATGGTGAATACCGGGAACCAGTCCTGCTCGTTGTAATAGCCGGTATGGTCGCCGTACGGCCCTTCCAGCGCCATTTCATAACCGGACGGATGGGATGGATCGGGATTGATGTGCCCTTCCAGCACGATCTCGGCCGACGCCGGCACCCGCAGCTCGCTGCCGATCGCCTTGACCAGTTCGGTGCGGCTGCCGCGCAGCAGGCCGGCGAACTGTTATTCGGACAGGCTGTCCGGCACCGGCGTCACCGCTCCTAATATAGTAGCGGGATCGGCGCCCAGCGCTACCGCCACCGGATACGGCTTGCCGCCGGTAGCGATCGCATGCTCGCGGAAGTCCAGCGCGCCGCCGCGATGCGCCAGCCAGCGCATGATCACCTTGTTCCGGCCCAGCACCTGCTGGCGGTAGATGCCGAGATTCTGGCGCTTCTTGTGCGGCCCTTTGGTAATCACCAGGCCCCAGGTGATCAGCGGCGCGACGTCGCCCGGCCAGCAGTGCTGGATCGGCAGCCGGGCGAGGTCGACGTCGTTGCCTTCCCATACGATGTCCTGGCACGGCGCCGAGCGATGTTCCTTGGGCGCCATGTCCCACAACGATTTGACCAGGGTGCCGAGGCCGAGGATATCTTTAAAACCTTTCGGCGGTTCCGGCTCTTTCAGCATCGCCAGCACATGGCCGATGCGCCGCAATTCGCTGACGTCGTCGGCTCCCATGCCAAGCGCCACGCGGCGCGGCGTGCCGAACAAATTGCCTAGCACAGGTATTGAATGGCCGACCGGATTCTCAAAAAGCAGCGCCGGCCCGGCTGCCCGCAAAGTGCGGTCGCAGATCTCCGTCATCTCCAAATAGGGTGAAATCGGCGTCGAAATGCGTTTTAGCTCACCAATTTGTTCTAATTTGACAATAAAATCACGTAAATCTGAGTATTTCATAGACTTTTACAATCTTTATGAATGTTAATTCGACAATTAAAGCTTTTCAGCCAAGTGCTTGATTTTATTGGCTTGCGGCGGTAAACCGGCGCATTCTTTAGATATAAAAGTTATTGATTTTGTTTTTTATAGTATTGACTTGATATAAACCGCCCCCTACAATGCGGCCAGCTTGAAGCAGTCGCATCGCCCAAAAAGCGATTTTTATGTCGGCTCTCAATACTCACGGGATCGGGGTCCCACATGACATTTTAAGGAGTGTTTTCAAAAGGCGTCAGCCTTCTCCCCCGAACAAGTTGTTTGCCTGTAGCCGGCGCGCTCTACTGCGGCCGATCGATCCAAGCTACATAAGCGCAGACAACAACGACGCAACGGCACACCGCACACCATCTGCGATGCCTTGCGATATTGATTACGGTGCACGCAGCATTCGGTAGATTAGCTCCAGCTGGCAGATTAGTTCCAGCTTTATCAGGGAGCCTGCATGCGCCGCGACGATTCAGGAGGTTCAATTGTTAGCAAGATCTACCAAAGCATTACCCGGTTGGGCTACGCTCGACCAGGCAAAGAAATTCGGCATGCAATCCGTCAACGGTGTGTTTTACGCCCGCGACACC
Organism: Collimonas fungivorans; assembly: GCF_028292705.1. Classification (GTDB taxonomy): domain Bacteria; phylum Pseudomonadota; class Gammaproteobacteria; order Burkholderiales; family Burkholderiaceae_D; genus Collimonas; species Collimonas fungivorans_B. The sequence goes on from NZ_JAQGLV010000043.1 coordinate 5,583, forward strand.
GTCGGCGGCCTTATCGCCACTACCCGCATCACCGTACTGTTCAGCGCCATGCTGGCCATCATCGGCTTCACCACCATGCTGGTGAAACCGGACTTGGCATACAAGCTTCAAAACCTGCCGCTGTTCGCCAGCAGCACTGAACAAAAAGCCGCGCCGCAAGCTGCGGCTGCACCAGCACTTCCGGACCAGGCCAACGCCGCCCCTAAAGTGGCGAACCTGACCGCGCCGTCGACCGGCAACAATCACGTGCTGCGCATGGACACCCTGTCGAACAAGGCCATCAAGCCGCTCGACAGCGCGCGCCAGCAGCAATGGGTCACCAGTTGGCTGTCCAAGCGTTACCGCGTGGCCGGCGACGCTACCAACATGTTCGTGACGACAGCCTACAAGACAGCACGGGAAACCAAGCTCGACCCGCTGCTGATCCTGGCGGTGATGGCGATTGAATCCGGCCTCAACCCGTTTGCCGAAAGCCCGGTAGGCGCGCAAGGCCTGATGCAGGTCATGTCGAAGGTGCATGAAGACAAGTTCGAAAGCATGGGCGGCATCAAGGCAGCACTGAATCCGGCTGCCAACATCAAGGTCGGTTCCATGATCCTCAAGGATTATGTGACCCAGGGCGGTTCGGTCGAAGCTGGCTTGAAACGCTATGTCGGCGCCGCGGCGTTCGCCAATGACGGCGGTTACGGCTACAAGGTGCTGGCTGAGTACCGTCGCCTGCAAGATGTCGCCATCGGCAAGAACGTGCCTTCAACCGGCTCGCCGGCGCCGATCGCTACACCGAAACCGCGCACCATCCAGACCACGGTTGCGCCGAGCGAGGCCAGCCCGGCCCCGGCTGAAGCCGCAGTCAACGTGCCTGATCCGATTGAACACCGGATCCAGCAGTCGGACAATCAGTTCAATTCCCTGCCGATGACCTGATCGCAGGCTATCCGGGATATAAAAAAAAGAGCCTATGGCTCTTTTTTTTCGTCCAGGCAAACCGGCCGGGGTTGCAGGCAATCCCGGCCGCGGCGCTTATTCGGCCATTACTCGCCCATTATTCACCCAGGTACGCCGCCTTGACCTTAGGATCATCCAGCATGTCCCTGGCGTTGCCGCTCATGGTCACCAGGCCGGAATCCATCACATAAGCCCGGTGCGCCGCTTCCAGCGCCAGCTTGGCGTTCTGCTCGACCAGCAGGATGGTGATGCCTTGCGCCGAAACGCTGCGGATCACTTCAAAGATCTTTTCCACCATGATCGGCGACAGCCCCATCGACGGCTCGTCCAGCAGCAGCAGCTTGGGATGGCTCATCAGGGCGCGGGCCATGGCCAGCATCTGCTGTTCGCCGCCGGACAAGGTGCCGGCCATTTGCGCGGCGCGCTCTTTCAGGCGCGGAAATACGCCGAACCACTTGTCGATGTCGGCCGCGATGCCTGCCTTGTCGTCACGCGTGTAAGCGCCCATCAGCAGGTTTTCCTGGATGCTCATGCGCGTGAACACGCCGCGCCCTTCCGGCACCATGGCCAGTTTCTGCTTGACCAGGTTGAACGAGGTCATGCCCTTGGTGTGTTCGCCCAGGTAGTGCATCTCGCCTTCGACCTTACATTGCGGCAAGGTGCCGGTGATGGCTTTCAGCGTGGTGGTCTTGCCGGCGCCGTTGGCGCCGATCAGCGTCACCAGTTCACCTTCGTTGACTTCCAGGTTGATGCCCTTGACGGCCTGGATGCCGCCATAAGCGACTTTCAGGTTCTCGACCTTGAGGATATTGGTTGCCATTAGTGACCACCTCCCAGGTAGGCTTCGATCACCGCCGGGTTTTTCTGGATTTCGGCGGGCAGCCCCTCTGCAATCGGCTTGCCGTAGTCCAGCACGGTAAGGCGGTCGCACAAGCCCATCATCAGCTTGACATCATGTTCGATCAGCAAAATGGTCTTTCCTTCGTTCTTGATTTTCACCAGCAGCTCGCGCAGCGCCAGTTTCTCGGTAGCGTTCATGCCGGCGGCAGGTTCGTCCAGCGCCAGCAGCTGCGGATCGGTCGCCAGCGCGCGGGCGATTTCCAGGCGGCGCTGGTCGCCGTACGACAGATGGCGCGCGGTGCGGTCGCCGAAACGGCCGATGCCGACAAAATCCAGCAGTTCCTGGGAACGCTTGCGGATCGCCAGCTCTTCCAGGCGTGCCTTCTTGTGGCGGAACACCGCGCCGAACACGCCCTGATGGGTGCGCACATGGCAACCCACCATGACGTTTTCCAGCACGGTCATCTCGCCGAACAGGCGGATGTTCTGGAAAGTGCGGGCAATGCCGGCCTTGGCCACTTCGTGCGGCGCCGACGGCGAGTAAGCCTTGCCGGCCAGCTCGAAGGAGCCGGTATCGGCCTGGTACAAACCGGTGATGACGTTGAAGAAGGTGGTCTTGCCGGCGCCGTTCGGTCCGATCAGGCCGTAGATCTGGCCCTGCAGGATCTTGATGTTCACTTCCGACAAGGCTTGCAAACCGCCGAACCGCTTGTTGACGCCGGAGATATTCAGAATAATTGGTGCGCTCATGAGATCCCCTTAAGCCTTTACCACGCCGGTCGGCGCTGTCGGATTGTCGATATCGGCATCCGGCCGATCCTCATGTTTGGGCGAAGGCCACAAGCCGGCTGGGCGGGTCAGCATGATGACCACCATCGCCAGGCCGTACAGCAGCTGGCGCAAGACTTCGGCATCGATCAGCACCTTGCCGAACACCGCCATCTGCATCGGCTCCACGGTATGCCGCAGCACTTCCGGCAAGGCCGCCAGCAGGATGCCGCCAAGCACCACGCCCGGGATATGGCCCATGCCGCCCAGCACCACCATCGCCAGCACCGCAATCGATTCGGTCAGCGAGAACGATTCAGGCGAAACGAAACCCTGGAACGAAGCAAACATGGCGCCGGCCACGCCGCCGAACGAGGCGCCCATGGAAAATGCCAGCAGCTTCATGTTGCGGGTGTTGATGCCCATCGCCTTGGCGGCGATTTCATCTTCGCGTATCGCCACCCAGGCACGGCCCAGGCGCGAATTCTGCAAACGGATGGAGATGAAGATGATCGCCATGCACAAGACCAGGAACAGGAAGTAGTAGGCGTTCACCGACGGCATGCCGAAACCGGCCACATACACCGTGGCGCTGGAGCCGCGCTCCCCGGCCAGCGACACGCCGAAGATGCGGATCGGATCGATCAGGTTGATCCCTTGCGGGCCGTTGGTGATATTCACCGGCGCGTTCAGGTTGTTCATGAAGATACGGATGATTTCACCGAAACCGAGGGTCACGATGGCCAGGTAGTCGCCACGCAGCTTGAGCGTCGGCGCGCCGAGGATGGCGCCGAACAGGCCGGCCAGCGCAGCGCCCGCCGGCACGATCACCCACAGCGACAGGTGAATGCCGTTCTGGACGATCTCAGGGCCGCAGACCATCACCAGGAAATTGCCGATGGCCGGATAGGTGTTGACGAAAGATTCCAGGACCGAAGCAAACTGCGGCGATGCCAGCAAGCCGGTCATGTAGGCGCCGATCGCATAGAAAGCGATGTAGCCCAGGTCCAGCAGGCCGGCGAAACCGACCACGATGTTGAGGCCTAGCGCCAGCATGATGTAGAGCAGCGCAAAGTCCATGATGCGGACCCAGGAATTGCCGAAATTGGAGGCAATGAACGGGAAGATCATGAACAGGATCGCCAGGGCGACCAGGCTGGTGTAAGCCTTGGTCGGGTTCTTTTTGGTGTCGAAGAAATTAGCCATATATCCCTCTCCGATCAGGCGCGGTCAGCCACACGTTCGCCCATGATGCCGGACGGACGCAAGGTCAAGACGATAATCAGGACGATGAAGGCAAAAATGTCCTGGTAGTTGCTGCCGAAGAAATTGCCGGTCAGGTCGCCGATATAACCGGCGCCCAGGCTCTCGATCAGGCCCAGCAGGATACCGCCCAGCATGGCGCCGTAGATATTGCCGATGCCGCCCAGCACCGCGGCGGAGAATGCTTTCAGGCCAGGCACGAAGCCCATCGCGAACTGCGCCGACGAATAATTGGCGCCCCACATCACGCCGGCCACTGCCGCCAGCGCGGCGCCGATGGCGAAGGTCATCACGATGACGCGGTTGGAATCGACGCCCATCAGGCCGGCGACCCGCGGATTCTCGGCGGTCGCACGCATGGCGCGGCCCATCTTGGTTTTCTCGACCAGCAGCACCAGGCCGACCATCGAGGCGGCGGCCAGGATCAGCAGCATGATCTGCGTCGGCGAGATCAGGGCGCCGAAGATATGCACCGGATCGGAAGGCATGACTTGCGGCACCGGCAGCGGGCTGCGGCCCCAGATCATCATGGCAAACGTCTGCAGCAGGATGGACACGCCGATCGCGGTGATCAGCGGCGCCAGGCGCGGCGCGTTGCGCAGCGGCCGGTAGGCGACCCGCTCGATGATCAGGCTGATGATGACGCAGACCGGGATGGCGCCGATGATGGCGATCGCCAGCTGGACGATGCCGGGCAGGCCGGGCGCCACGTGCTGCAGCAGTTTGAGGATGGACAGGCCGACCATGGCCCCGATCATCAGGATATCGCCGTGGGCGAAGTTGATCAGGTTCAGCACCCCGTACACCATGGTGTAGCCGAGGGCAATCAACGCATACATGCTTCCCAGCACCAAGCCGTTGATAACTTGCTGGATAAAGATATCCATAATTTCCTTGTTCTATGTGTTTTGGGTCAAATCGGTCAGAACACTATTGCGACCATAGGCAGCACAGCAAAAATCATTCCCGATACAAAAACGGCACCCAGGATAAAGTCCTAGTGCCGTTGGGAGACGCCCTTCCTCTCATCTGCAACGATGGCCGGAAAGGTAATTTGGCATTGCGTGAATAGCCGGAATAAGAAAAAAGAACTGGGTACGCATACTTGTTTGTCTCCTATACGTCTTTATGTAAAAACGTTTTTTGTCCTAAAGCGCCGTGCCTGGGGGCATTGCACCATTACTGTGCGGATTATAGCTAACGTTGAGCGATAATCAACTCTGACAGCAATGCAATATTAACCTGCTGACTGCGGTTCGCACAGGTTTTTACATTCAAACCGCAGCGCCGCAATGATAGCGAGGAAAACAGAAAACTATCGATGGAAAAGTGGAGTTTCTTCGAAATATAATTTCGCGCCAGAATGGAGCGCCAGGGCCGCTGCGCGTGGCTTGCACCGGGAAATTTTGGCAGAAAACAAACACCGGCGAAGCAATATTACCAATAATCGTCACCGGATGATAATCAGTAATACCGTTTCGCCAATTTTCCGCCAAGGCTTATGCCCGGATTTGTGCCCAGAGCGGTACTTAGACCCGCGCCAGTCCCTTGGGCATGGGGAAAGTGACATTCTCTTCGGCGCCGTCCAGTGTGCGCACGTTCTTGGCGCCATAGGCCTTCAGGCGGTCTATCACGGCCTGCACCAGGATTTCCGGCGCCGAAGCGCCGGCGGTGACGCCGATGCGGCGTTTCCCTTGCAGCCAGGCCTGGTCGATCTGTTCCGCGTTGTCCACCATATAGGCGACCGTGCCCTTCTTCTCCGCCACTTCGCGCAGGCGGTTGGAATTCGAGCTGTTCGGGCTGCCGACCACGATCACCACGTCGACCTGCGGCGCCATGAACTTGACCGCCTGCTGGCGGTTGGTGGTGGCGTAGCAGATATCGCCCTTCTTCGGTTCTGTAATGGCCGGGAATTTCTGTTTCAGCGCAGCGATGACGTCGGCGGTGTCGTCGACCGACAAGGTAGTCTGCGACACATAGGCCAGCATGTCGGGATTGCCGACCTGCAGCCGATCGACGTCGGCCACGGTCTCGACCAGGTGCATGCCGTCGTTGGTCTGGCCCATGGTGCCCTCGACTTCGGGATGGCCTTCATGCCCGATCATGACGATTTCGCGGCCCTCGCGCCGCATCTTGGCCACTTCCATGTGGACCTTGGTCACCAGCGGGCAAGTCGCATCGAACACTTTCAAGCCGCGCACTTCAGCCTCTTCCTGCACTGCCTTGGAGACGCCGTGAGCGGAAAAAATCACGGTATTGCCGGCCGGGACATCGGCCAGCTCTTCTATGAAAATGGCGCCCTTGTTGCGCAGGTCCGCCACCACATAGGCATTGTGGACAATTTCGTGGCGCACATAGATCGGCGCGCCAAACTGTTCCAGCGCACGCTCGACGATTTCGATCGCGCGGTCGACGCCGGCGCAGAAACCGCGCGGCTGCGCCAATAAAATTTCATTATCCATATTCATATCCATGTTCATGCTTGTCGGCCGCAAACTACAAAATGCCGATGATTTTCACTTCGAACTGGAGCGACTGTCCGGCCAGCGGATGATTAAAATCGAACAAGGCGCCCTGTTCGTCGATTTCGCGCAGCACGCCGGCAAACTGGCCGCCGCCCGGCGCCGCGAATTCCACCAGGTCGCCGATGCGGTATTGCTCTCCCAACTGCGAATTCTGGCGCAGCGTGGCGCGCGAGACACGCTGGATCAGCTCAGGATTGCGCGGTCCGAAAGCGCGTTCCGGCGGCAGCTCGAAAGTTTGATGCGTGCCTTCCGGCAAACCCAGCAGGCAAGCTTCCAGAAAAGGCGCCAGCTGGCCCATGCCGAACTGCAGGGTGGCAGGCGATTCCTTGAAGGTAGTGACAATATCCTCGCCCTCTTGCGAGGCGAGGCGATAGTGCAAGGTCAGATAAGATGCTTCGGTAACGACAGGGAGAGACAAATTGGACATAGATTAGGCAAAAGAACCATTAACAAAAAAATAACTGCCAGTCAGAAGATGATATTGTAAGCCACCTTGGGCCATATGACGTGGCCGACACTGACCTTACCTCGCTTACATCGATTACACCATGGCAATTACCGACTGGCCCGCCGATCAGAGGCCGCGCGAACGTTTGATCAAACTCGGTCCGCAGGCACTTTCCAATGCGGAACTGCTGGCGGTGTTCCTGAGGGTCGGCGCCGCCGGCAAAAGCGCGGTCGACCTGGGACGCGAAATGACCAGCCATTTCGGCTCGCTGAACCGCCTGTTTTCCGCCCCGCTCAAGGAATTCTGCGCCATCAACGGCCTCGGCCCGGCCAAGTTTGCCCAGTTGCAAGCCATACTGGAGCTAGGCAGGCGCTCGCTGGCGGAAGAATTGCAGGCCGGCAGCAGCTTCGACGCCCCGGCTGCCGTCAAGCAGTACCTGCAGCTGCTGCTGACCAACAAGCCCCATGAATCATTCCTGGTGCTGTTCCTCGACGTCAAGAACCGCCTGATCTGCGCCGAGGAACTGTTCCGCGGCACCCTGACCCACGCCAGCGTCTATCCGCGCGAGGTGGTCAAGGCGGCGCTGACGCACAATGCCGCCAGCGTCATGCTGGCGCATAACCATCCGTCCGGCACGCTGGAGCCCAGTTCCGCCGATCGCCAGCTGACGCAGACCCTGAAGCAGGCGCTGGACCTGATCGGCGTCAGGGTGCTGGATCATTTCATCGTCGCCGGCACGCAAGTGCACTCTTTCGCCGAGCACGGCCAGCTGTAAATCTCGGATTTCGAATTGTTAAATACAACAAAGCGCAAAAGACACAATTGTTTTTCGCAAGTCATTGAAAAATCTCATTTTTTTATATATACTCTCCTTTTTTCCAGTTTCGGAAATCTTTTAGGAGTAAAAACATGGCACGTGTCTGCCAAGTCACCGGGAAGGGGCCGATGGTCGGCAACAACGTTTCCCATGCAAACAACAAGACGAAACGTCGCTTTTTGCCTAACTTGCAAAATCGCCGCATCTTCGTCGAGTCTGAAAATCGCTGGGTCTCCCTGCGCTTGTCCAACGCCGGCTTGCGCGTGATCGACAAAATCGGCATCGATGCCGTGTTGACCGATTTGCGCGCTCGTGGCGAAAAAGTCTAACTAGCAGAATAAAGGAAGAATCATGGCGAAATCAGGCCGCGACAAAATCAAGCTGGAATCGACCGCAGGTACAGGTCATTTCTACACCACCACAAAAAACAAGCGTACAACCCCGGAAAAAATGTCGATCATGAAGTTCGACCCGAAGGTTCGTAAGCATGTTGAATACAAAGAAACCAAGATCAAGTAATCGATCGACGTTCTGCAAAAAGCCCCGCACGACATCTGTCCTGCGGGGCTTTTTTATATCCTGCCTTTTGTACTTGCACGGCAATCGCCAGGCGAAAAAAAACGGCCGCTCGGGCCGTTTTCTTGTCCAGGGCAAGCGCTTTAATACGTCGGCGCCCTGCCCTGCTGGTCAGGAGTAGCTGCGCAGGCGCAGCGAGAAATCCTGCAGCGACTTGATGCCGGAAGCTTCGGCACGAGCGCACCAGTCTTGCAGCTGATGCAGCAGCTGATCGCGCGTGAAGTGCGAACGCTCCCAGATGGCGCCCAGCTCGACCCGCATCTCATGCATGGTTTGCAGCGCTTTGCTATGCAGGAACAGCTCGGTCAGCTGTTGCTTTTGCGGCGCTTCCAGCTTGGCCGGTTCGCGTTGCAACAGCTTCTTCGACGACTTCAGGAAAACCGCGCCCTGCTTGGCCTTGTCGGTCAGCTGGCCGCGCTCTTCATGCCAGGCGTTCTTCAACGATTTTGCATACTTCGCCATGACGTCGTAGCGGTTGGCGATCACCGACTGCAGCGTGTCCAGGTCCGGCACCAGCTTGGCATGGTTGAACTTCGGCGCAGGCGCGACTTTCTTCACCTTGGCCAGGCCGCAGATCTCGAGGATCCGGATATACATCCAGCCGATGTCGAACTCGTACCACTTCGACGACAGCTTGGCCGAAGTACCGAAGGTGTGGTGGTTGTTATGCAGCTCTTCGCCGCCGATGATGATGCCGAACGGAATGATGTTGGTCGCAGCATCGTTGCAATCGTAGTTGCGATAGCCCCAATAGTGGCCGATGCCGTTGATGATGCCGGCTGCGGTAATCGGGATCCAGACCATTTGCACGGCCCAGACGCTGACGCCGACGACGCCGAACAGCATAATGTCGATCAACATCATCGCCACGATGCCCAAGGCGCTGTGCTTGGTATACAGGTTGCGTTCGATCCAGTCGTCCGGTGTGCCATGGCCGAATTTCTCCATGGTTTCCAGGTTCTTCGATTCTGCGCGATACAGTTCAGCGCCTTCCCAGAATACTTTCTTGATGCCGCGCGTTACCGGGCTATGCGGATCTTCCTCGGTATCGCACTTGGCGTGATGCTTGCGGTGGATCGATGCCCACTCCTTGGTCACCATGCCGGTCGTCATCCACAGCCAGAAGCGGAAGAAATGACTTGGAATCGCGTGCAGGTCCAGCGCGCGGTGGGCCTGGCAACGGTGCAGGAAAATAGTCACTGCAGCGATCGTGATGTGCGTCACGACCAGCGTGAACACGACGACCTGCCAGGCGCTCGCGCCTGTTACGCCATTCGATAAGAAATCGAGTATTGCATTGAACACTATGTGTACTCCATGTGTAGATGGGTAGATGATGCCACTGCTTAACTGCTTATTTTACAGTGAGATACGGGTAAGTTGACGGGTAGTTACCGAATAGTTACCCGAATTTCGAGTGCAATTGTACCCTTATTATTAGATGTTTTTAGGTTTTGGCGAATCGCGCAGGCGATCTAATGGCAAATCTTGTTGCGAATAGGCGTCGAAATTACTTTTATGCAATTCTCCCTCGGACACCATCCTGATATCTCGTTTCGCCTGAGCAACCTTGATTTGACGAGATTGCAACACGCGCCAGATTGCACGGTTAACATCAGACAACACATTCAGCCGGCCGTTCTCCGGATCCGTGATCCAGAATCCGACCTCTAGCTCTAGGCCGTCAGGGCCAATCTTCATCAGCAAGGCTTGCGGCAGGATTTCGCGCGATACCCGGTCGACCTCGACTGTAACTTGCTCCAGCAGCAACAATATACTTTCGACATCGTCCTGATGCTCGATCGTCACATGTGTCGCCAGGCGCAGTATGCGGTTGGTCAGCGAATAGTTCTGCACCGAATTGATCATGAAGACTTCGTTCGGCACCACCGTATCGATACCGTCCAGCCCCTGCAGCACCGTGTAGCGGCTATTGATCTGCACCACCTTGCCGTAAAACGTGCTGACCCCGACCATATCGCCGATCGCCAGGCTGCGCTCCAGCAGAATCACGAAACCTGATACATAGCTGCTGGCGATTTTCTGTAAACCAAGCCCCAGCGCCACACCCAGCGCGCCGCCGAAGACCGACAGCACGGTCAGGTCGATACCGACCAGCGACAGGCTGAGCAAGACCGCCACCAGGATCAGGAACGCGCGCGCCATGCGCGCCACCACGGTGCGCACCGAGGAATGCACGGTGTTGACGCGCATCAGGCGTTCTTCCAGCGCGGCGCCGGCCCACAAGGCAATCACCAGCGTCACCAGCACCGAGACCAGCGCCTGCATGACCGCCAGCAGCGACACCTTGTAGCGGCCGATAGGCAGCACCGTGCTGTCCAGGTAGTCGAACAGGTCCGGCCACCAGCCGGTGATGTACAGCAGCAGGCCGATCCAGACCAGCACGCCGAAACTCTTTTCAAACAGCAGCAGGAAAGTACCGACGCCGCTGTTGCGCGCGAACACCCGGCGCAATACGTAAAACACGAAACGCATCAGCGCCAGCGACGCCACCAGCGGAATCATCAGGCGCATCACGTTCACCGGCTGCTGCCACTTCTGCAGGGCCAGCTTGACCAGTATCAGCAACAGCAAGGTAATGATAGGAGTCAGCACCTTGGCGAAACTGCCAAGCCCGATCTGCATCGCCGGCGGCTGCACCGTGCTGACGCTGAAAGAGCGGCGCAGCAGGCGCGCCAGCAGCCAGCCCAGGCCTACGCATAACAGCAGCAGGCCGACCTGCGCCGGCAAGCCCGGCGCGCGCAGGTTGTTCAGCAAGTCGTTGAGCAGGTCAGTGAAGATATCTGGCATTATTTTTATTACGGCGTTTCTTACGGCGTTTTTTACGGCGCAACGTCCCCGCGCTTATCCTTGTCAGGCGAGCCGCTTGCTACTTTGCGCACGAATACCGCGGCAAAAAAACCATCGGTCTGGTGCTGGTGCGGCAGCAGTTTGAGATAGTCGCCCATCTCCAGTTCAATCTTTTGCTCGGCCAATACGTCTTTCATCGGCACCAACGAAAAATCTTCATGGCTGGCCAGGAACTGCGCGGCGATCGCTTCGTTTTCTTCATCCAGCAAGCTGCAGGTGCCGTACACCAGGCGGCCGCCGGATTTGACCAGGCGCGCGGCGCTGGACAGGATGGCGATCTGCTTGACGTTCATCTCGGCAATCGCTTCCGGCGTCTGCCGCCATTTGACGTCCGGATTGCGGCGCAGCGTGCCGAGGCCGCTGCACGGCGCATCGACCAGCACGCGGTCGATCTTGCCGGCCAGGCGCTTGACCTTGCCGTCGTTTTCATGCGCGATCAGCACCGGATGGATGTTCGACAAACCGCTGCGCGCCATGCGCGGCTTGAGTTTCGCCAGGCGTTTTTCGGAGACGTCGAAGGCATACAGGCGGCCGGTATTGCGCATGGTGGCGCCCAGGGCCAGCGTCTTGCCGCCGGCGCCGGCGCAGAAATCGACCACCATCTCGCCGCGCTTGGCGCCGACGATCTGCGCCAGCAACTGGCTGCCTTCGTCCTGCACTTCGATCGCGCCACTCTTGAACAGCGGCAGGTTTTGCAAGGTCGGTTTCTTGATGACGCGCAAGCCCAGCGGCGCATACGGCGTCGGCTCGCACAGGATAGGCGCTTCAGCCAGGGTGGTAATCACTTCTTCGCGGTTAGCCTTGAGCGAATTGACGCGCAGGTCGAGCGGCGCCGGCTGGTTCATCGCATGCGCCAGCTGAAGGGTGGCGGCTTCGCCGTCGCGCGCCACCAGCTTGTCGAACAGCCATTGCGGCAGGTTGGAACGCATCAGCGGCGGCATCAGGTTACGGTCGATTTCGGCGACCCGTTTCAGCCACTCGGTTTCTTCGTCCGACAAGCCGCCCAGGGACTCGATGCTGACCGCATCGGCCAGGCCCAGCAGCGTCATGCGGCGCATGGTCGGGCCGTTGCCGGATTCGGCAAAGCTGGTGTAGATCGCCTTGTTGCGCAGCAAACCGTATACCGCTTCGGCCACCACGCCGCGTTCGCGCGAACCCAGCTTCGGATGATCGCGGAAATAGCGCGACAAGGTGCCGTCGGCAGGACCGGTGAAACGTAGAATTTCGCGCAAAACTTCTTCGGTGTGACCGACGATCGCGGGAGGCAATCTCATAATGAATCTTTCATAAAATCTTTTAATCTGTTGATGGTGCCGGGGCCAGCCAAACGACTGTCTTAGCGTTCGTGCTGAGCCGCATTGTTATGCACTCGGCCATCCTCGATGCTCAAGCGATTCTCGACAAACCAGCGCACTGCACGCGGATATAACTGATGCTCTTCGAGCAGCACGCGCTGCTCCAGCGACTGTTCGGTATCGTCTTCCAGCACCGGCACCGCGACCTGCGCCACGATCGGTCCGTGGTCCAGTGTCGGCGTGACAAAATGCACGGTCACGCCATGCACCTTGACGCCGGCCTGCAGCGCCTGCCTGTGGGTCGCCATGCCGGTAAAGCTCGGCAGCAGCGAAGGATGGATATTCATCATGCGGCCGGCGTAATGCTCGACGAACGGCGTGGTCAGGATACGCATGAAACCTGCCAGCACCACCAGATCGGGCGCAAACCCATCGATCACGACGCGTAAGGCGGCGTCGAACTGTTCACGGTCAGGATAGTCTTTATTCGCAACCACTGCCGTTGGAATGCCTTGGGCAGCAGCAAATTTCAAACCCTCGGCATCGGCCCGGTTGCTGACAATCGCGGCGATTCTGGCAGGCCATTGTTCGGTTTGAGCGGCGCGGACGATGGCTTGCATGTTGCTGCCACGCCCGGAAATCAGGATAACAATGCTTCTCATGGCGCGCATTGTACCCGTTGCAATGCCAGTTTTGATTAAAAACAGTGGTGATTTTGATTAAAACAGTGTTACTGGAATGAATAAAAAACGCGGAAAGCCACTTTCTTGTCAGCCCAGAAATCGGCGCTGTCGCGAAATACGTCGAGCAGGGTTTCCCGTGCTTCCTTGTCAAACTTGGGGGTATTCGGCAGTTGTTCGATCACCACAATGAACCCTGGCTGCGGACCGGATTTGTGGGCCAGGTCGGTCAGGCAATCGGCCAGGGCGTCGAAATTCTTGCCGAAATGCTTGGGAAAATGAAAGGCGTGGGCGATATTTGCCAGCACTTGCTGTTTAGTCGTTGCTTCCGCGCAATAGGCATACAGGAAATGCTGCCCCAGGCGGTTAGCTTCCGCCTGCAGGTCGGTCACACGGAAGGCGCGGATGGACTGCACTACATTTGGCGGTACGGTTTTAAACAAACTCATTTTTCCCTCAGCTAGAGCAATGATGATGGATTGCTGTTGTTGTATCTCATTCACTCTTCTCAGTCACTCCTGGATGCGTCTGAAAGTTTGATAATGATTGTCAGTGTAGTAATACTCGCCCGAAGTCTGCGGATTGCCGCCGGCGATGATCCGGCGCGCGCCGCGGTTGCGCGCGCGCGGGGTTTTCACCGTGAACTCGTGGTAATACCCGCGCCGCTGCCTGGGCAGCATCCCTTCATAATTGCCGAATACCACGCCATCCTTGGCATACGGGAAAGGCCCGCCTTGCTTGATCAATACCAGCGTTGCTTGCGCTTCCTGCGGCAATTGACCTAGCGAAACCACATCCTGCGATAGGGATTCACGCGCAAATACTTGAAAAGACAACAACAAACCGAGCAGCAGCAAGACCCCGTTGCGTAATATTGCAACAGCGATGGCAGCCGCGAAATCGGAACTTAGACCAGGGAAATGGCGCCGGGTTGCGTGGCTTTTCATAAATTTAATATTTTATGGTTCTGATACCGTAGGGTAACGTGTTGATGAAAACGAATCAACCCGTATCCTTGCCCTGGCAGCAAGTGTTGCAATATTTGACAATATTTACCAATCACAAGTTCGCGGTTTTTTGCTGCGCGCCCGGGCTCGGTCCGAAGAAAGCGGCGACTTCATCCCGGCGCGCCAGCGTATCTTTCTGGCCCATGCGTATCAATTCGCGCGTATACCCCGATTCGAACAGCAAGTAAGACGCGAGGCCGCCGCCGCGCGCATCCTTGGCGCCAAGGCCGCCGAGCAAGGTGCGGATCGGCACCGGCAAGCTGCCGAAGTGCTTGGTGGCAATATCGTCGATTTGTTCCGACGGCGAGATGATCAGCATTTCCACCGGTTTCAACGGTGTGCGCTGGCGCTGTTCTTCCGTCAAGAAAGAAAGCGTATGGTTGATGCGCTCTAGCCGTTCGATATCCACCGCCAGCCCGTCCAGGAAGATGCTGGACAAGGCGTGGCTGGCGATCTGCGCCAGGCTGGGATAACGGGCAAACACGGGGGCATCGGTCGGCGCTTCCTTGCGGCGCCCCGCCCCCACCACCAGCACTTTGCTGGCGCCCAGGTGGATCGCCGGAGAAATCGGCGCCAATTGCCGCATCGAGCCGTCGCCGAAATATTCGCGGCGGCCGTCGCAATAAATCGGGATCGCCGGAAAGATGAAAGGAATCGCCGACGACGCCAGCAGATGGCCGACATTGATCTGGTCCCTGACCGCGCGCCGCTGGCTGCGGGTCCAGCCCTGGATTTCGATGGCGCTCTGGTAAAACGTGATGTGCTGGCCGCCGCTGTATGAAGAGGCGGTGATCGCCAGCGCCTCCAGGCTGCCGTTGACCAGCGCCGCATCCAGCCGCTCCAGGTCCAGCAGCCGGTGCAGCAAGGTGATCAGCGGGGTATTGTCGAGCAGGGAATTGGGCGGGTGCGCATGCCATTTGCGCAACAGCCAGCCGAACGACAGCAGCGACAGCCAGCGCGCGCCCGAACGCAGCACGCCGAGCGAATCGGCGCGATACACCTGCTCCACCGTGAAGTGCTCCCAGACATCCATCAGTTTTTGCACGCCCTGGCCGAAGTTCTCGACCCGGCACGCCAGCGCCGTGGCGTTGATGGCGCCGGCGGAGGTGCCGCAAATGATGGCGAAGGGATTCTGTTCCGGCGCCCAGCCATGCTCGCGCAAGATCGACGCCACCGCATCCATCACGCCGACCTGGTAAGCCGCGCGGGCGCCGCCGCCGGTCAGGATGAGGCCCGTTTTTTGTTTTGTCTCCATGGATATGAAGAGTAACAGGGAGAGGAAATTTGTGTAGGACGCTGAAGATAAAAGGGAGCGGCAGGCCGCGCCTGCCGCTCCCTGGTTCCTCGTCAAACGGCTAGTGGACGCTGACTTCGACCCGTCGCGCCTGGGCGTTGTCGCCGCTGCCGGTCGTCACCTGGGGTTTTTCCAGCACGATGGCGTCTTCCGCCACGCCGGCGATCAGCAAGATCGCTTTCACGCTCTTGGCGCGTTCCTTGGAAATTTCCTCATTCTTGGCCGGATCGCCGGTGGTGTCGTGGAAACCGCTGATCACGATCTTGGAGCCGGCCTTGGCTTTCGCCGCGTCGACCACGGTCGCCAGCTTTTCAGCGGTGTCGCCTGGTGCATCGGCCTTACCGGATTCAAAATAGATGACAGTCGCAGGCGTAGAGGCCGGAGCCGAAGCAGGCGCGGTGGTCGCGGCAGCGCCGTTGTTGACAATGATTTCGGTCGCCGTGGCAGTCACCGGCACAGGCACCAGCACCACCTCCGCTCCTCCTGCCGCCACCTGCTGCATGCCCGAAGCCGGCAACAGCGGCACCAGCAGCAAGGCCACGATATTGATGATCTTGATCAGCGGATTGACAGCCGGCCCCGCGGTATCTTTGTAGGGGTCGCCGACGGTGTCGCCGGTCACCGCCGCCTTGTGCGCTTCCGAACCCTTGCCGCCGTGGTTGCCGTCCTCGATATATTTCTTGGCGTTGTCCCAGGCGCCGCCACCGGTGGTCATCGAAATCGCCACGAACAAACCGGTCACGATGGTTCCCATCAGCAAGCCACCCAAGGCCGCCGGCCCGAGCAGCAAGCCAACCACGATCGGCACCACCACCGGCAGCAGCGACGGGATGATCATTTCCTTGATGGCCGATGAAGTCAGCATGTCGACTGCCTTGTCGTACTCCGGCTTGCCGGTGCCATCCATGATGCCTTTGATGTCGCGAAACTGACGGCGCACTTCGACCACCACCGCACCGGCAGCGCGCCCGACCGCTTCCATCGCCATCGCGCCGAACAGGTAGGGAATCAGGCCGCCGATGAACAGACCAACGATCACCAGCGGGTTCGACAAATCGAACACCGTGCTTTTTCCGACGGAATCGAGCGCATGGGTGTAGTCGGCGAACAGAACCAGCGCCGCCAGGCCCGCCGAGCCGATGGCGTAACCCTTGGTGACTGCCTTGGTGGTGTTGCCGACTGCATCCAGCGGATCGGTGATCGCCCGCACCGAATCAGGCAGGCCCGACATTTCGGCGATGCCGCCGGCGTTATCGGTGATCGGACCGTAGGCGTCCAGCGCGACAATAATGCCGGCCATCGACAGCATGGCGGTAGCCGCAATCGCAATGCCGTACAGGCCGCCCAGCCAGTAAGAAGCCAGGATGGCGACGCATACCGCCAGCACCGGATACGCGGTCGATTTCATCGAAACGCCGAGGCCGGCGATGATATTGGTGCCGTGGCCGGTAGTGGAGGCCTGCGCAATGTGGCGCACCGGCTTGAAATCGGTGCCGGTGTAATACTCGGTGATGTATACCATCAGGCCGGTCAGCACGATGCCGATCACGGCCGAACCCATCATCGGCACCCGCATCGGTTCAGGCAGGATCAGCCAGGTCACCACGACAAAACCGACCAGGCTCAGGATCGCCGCCCACCACAAGCCGGTATACAAGGCCGACATGATTTTCTTGCCAGGTTTGGCCTTGACCATGGAACAACCGACGATGGAAGCCAGGATAGACACGCCGCCCAAGGCCAGCGGATACAGCACTGCCTGCAGCTCAGCGCCATGGATCAGCAAGGAACCCAGCAGCATGGTGGCGATCAGGGTCACCACATAGGTTTCGAACAGGTCGGCCGCCATGCCGGCGCAGTCGCCGACATTGTCGCCGACGTTATCGGCGATCACCGCGGGATTGCGCGGATCGTCCTCCGGGATGCCGGCTTCCACCTTGCCCACCAGGTCGGCGCCGACGTCGGCGCCCTTGGTGAAGATGCCGCCGCCGAGACGCGCGAAAATCGAAATCAGGGAAGCGCCGAACGCCAGTCCGATCAAAGGCCGGATGATGTCATGCAGAGAGAGTCCGGAAGGCCCCGCGAATGCCAGCAGCCATAAAAAGAACAAGGTCACGCCGAGCAGCCCCAGCCCGACCACCAGCATGCCGGTGATGGCGCCGCCGCGGAAGGCGACGTCCAGCGCCGGCCCCATGCCCTTGGTAGCGGCCTGCGCCGTACGCACGTTGGCGCGCACCGAAACATTCATGCCTATGAAGCCGCACGCTCCCGACAGCACCGCGCCGATCAGGAAACCGGCCGCAGTCACCAGGCCCAGTCCGGGCAGTATCGCGATAATGATGAACAGCACCACGCCGACGATGGCGATGGTGCGGTACTGGCGCGCCAGGTAGGCGGCCGCTCCCTGCTGGATCGCGGCGGCGATTTCCTGCATGCGCGCGTTTCCAGGATCCTGCTTCAATATCCAGCTGCGCGAGACTAGCCCATAGATGACGGCAATGATGCCGCAAGCGACGGCAAACCATAGACTTAATGCCATGTTGACTCCTCCAGTTTTTTGGTACGGCTTCACGACAAAGTAAGACAACTACACCATTTCACCTGCAACCATGTTTCCCAGATGGGTGGCTGCCGGCCAATACTGCGTAATGCATTTCTTTTCGCTGCCCTTTTGTTCTCGGAGAGGCGTTGGGCTGGTTTGCTGCGTTGCTGTTTCCCTGATGAATTCTAAATTATTTTGTTGACCAAAAGAAAAAGCGGACCGAAGTCCGCTTTTTCTTATGCTTCCAATGCCGCAAATGCGCTGTCGCGTATTTGCTCAACCGGACCGACGCCGGCGATCTTGCGGTACTTGGGAGCGCCCGGCAGGCCGGCCTTGGCCCAGTCGCCATAATAGTTGACCAGCACTTCAGTCTGTTCGTGATACACCGACAGCCGCTTCTTGACGGTTTCTTCCTTGTCGTCGTCGCGCTGGATCAGTTCTTCGCCGGTGATGTCGTCCTTGCCTTCCACCTTGGGCGGATTGAACTTGGCATGATAAGTGCGGCCGGACGACAGATGCACGCGGCGGCCGCTCATGCGTTCGATGATGGCGCTGTCGGGAACGTCGATTTCCAGCACATAGTCGATCTTCACGCCGGCGTCCTTCATGGCGTCAGCTTGCGGAATGGTGCGCGGGAAACCGTCGAACAGGTAGCCGTTGGCGCAATCGGACTGCTTCAGGCGGTCCTTGACCAGGCCGATGATGATGTCGTCGGAGACCAGGCCGCCTGCGTCCATCACCTTCTTCGCTTCGATACCGAGCGGAGTGCCGGCCTTGACTGCTGCGCGCAACATGTCGCCGGTGGAAATCTGCGGGATGTTGAATTTCTCTTTAATGAAAGTCGCTTGCGTGCCTTTACCGGCACCAGGCGCTCCTAAAAGGATGAGGCGCATGTTAAAGTCCTAAGGTGAGTTTGTGAATTGATTGTGGCGACGGCGCACCCAAAGGTTGCTGGATTTACTGCGACGTCTCCGATATGCTTTTATTTACATCACGCTATCTTTGCATGAAACTTACCATACAATTTTACCAAACAGCCAGTCCGCGGCACTATTTCTGTTGGTTCAACGATAATTTCCAAGCACTTGCGCGACACTTTGGCTCTTTATAGAGCGCTGAAAAAACGCCTCACCCGCTCCAGGTCTTCCGGCGTATCCACGCCTACTGCCGGCGCGGCCGGCGCAACGTGCACCGCAATCGGATAGCCGTGCCATAGCACCCGCAACTGCTCCAGCGCTTCGATCTGTTCCAGCGGCGATACCGCCAGGGTCGGGTAGGTTTGCAAAAAACCATTGCTGTACGCGTACAGGCCGATATGGCGCAGCGGCACATAGGCCGCCGGCAAATCCTGGCGCTGCGGTGCAAACGGCGGCGCAAAGCCGTCGCGGTGCCAGGGAATCGTCGCCCGCGAAAAATACAGCGCGCGCCCGGCCTGGTTCAAGACCACCTTGACCACATTCGGGTTGAAGGCATCGGCCGCCGAGTCGATCGCGTGCGCCGCGGTCGCCATCGGCACCTCGCCGGTGATCTGCGCCGCGGTAGCGGCGATCAGCTCAGGCTCGATCATCGGTTCGTCGCCCTGCACGTTCACCACCACGGCGTCGGCCGCCAGTCCCAGCGCCGCCGCCACTTCGGCAATGCGGTCGGTGCCGGACGGATGATCGGCGCGCGTCAGGCGCGCGGCGATGCCATGCTGGGCGCAGACCGCCAGGATTTCCGCATGGTCGGTCGCCACGATGACCTGCACCGCGCCCGATAAGGCCGCACGCTCGGCGGTGCGCACGATCATCGGCTTGCCGCCGATATCGGCCAGCGGCTTGTTAGGCAGGCGGGTAGACGCCAGCCGCGCCGGGATGATGACGGTGAAAGGCTTGCTCGAGCTCACGATAAACGCCGCCTATGCCACGGGAGTTGCAGCCGGCGCAGCCGGGCTGTTCAGGTCGCGCGCCTGGTCGGCCCACATGATAGGAATGCCGTCGCGCACCGGATAAGCCAGTTTGTCGGCGTTGCAAATCAGTTCCTGGGCTTTTTTGTCGTAATGCAGCGGACCTTTGCAGATCGGGCAAACCAGGATGTCAAGCAGTCGAATGTCCACGGAGTTTCTCCAGAATTTGTTGTGACAGCGCGGCATCGATCTGCGCCGTCACGGGAACGACCCAGATGCGCGGATCGTTCCTGATGGTTTCTATTTGCCGACATTTTACTGCATCCTTTTCAGTTATCAGGATGATCTCGGCCTGGAGCGCGGCAAACGGGTTGTCGGAAAAGTCATGATGGTCAGGCAAGGCCAGCGCCTC
>NZ_JAQGLV010000052.1 GCF_028292705.1 Collimonas fungivorans
GGCACATCGCCACTGGCGATGACAGCCACGTCTGGCTGCCGGAAGGCGGCAGTGCGCCGGCGGCCTTGCGCGGCGTCGCGGAACTGGTGGACGAGTTGACCACTGAGCTGCCTTTCATGCCGGATGTGATCATGGTCGCCTGCGGCACCGGCGCCACGCTTGCCGGCATCCTCGCCGGTTTGCAGGGCCGGGGCCGGGCGATCGGCATCGCGGTTCTCAAGGATGCCGCTTATCTGCACCAGGAGATCGCCCGCTTGCTGCAGGAGGCGGGTTATCCCGCCTACCGGAATTATCAATTGATCACTGATGCGCATCACGGCGGCTATGGCAAGGCGCCGCCCGAGCTGCGCCAGTTCTGCCGCGAGTTTTCACAGGAATTCGACCTGCCGATAGAGCCGGTTTATACGGGCAAGCTGTTTCATGCCCTCAGGCGCTTGCAGCAGGCCCAGGTTTTCCGCCCCGATGAGCGGGTGCTTGCCGTGCATACCGGCGGCATGCAAGGAGCGCGCGGGTTTGTGGCTTGAAGCAAGCTTATCGGCCTCAAAAAATCGTATCCCTGCGCACCTGCTCGCGCGGCTGCACGGAATCGAGGTAGCCGATATCGCGTAAA
The DNA here is from genome assembly GCF_028292705.1 of Collimonas fungivorans. GTDB lineage: Bacteria > Pseudomonadota > Gammaproteobacteria > Burkholderiales > Burkholderiaceae_D > Collimonas > Collimonas fungivorans_B. The sequence goes on from NZ_JAQGLV010000052.1 coordinate 611, forward strand.
AGGTGGTCGCTCAGCTCGCGCACATTCAGCACGTATTTTTGCGGCGTCTCTGCCGGCGGCGCTTTTGCTGGCTGTGGCGGGATCAGGCGCTGCTGCCACCAGCCGCCAGTGCTCTTGACGGCCTGTAACAGGTTACCCAGCAAACCTTGCGGGCGTGGCAATGTTGTCGCGATTTGGTCCGGTGTCGATACGCAGTTCATGGCAAGCTCACAAGTTGGTTGTAGGAAATATTCACAGCACTTTCAATACTGGTCAGAATATCCAACCACAGTCACTTAGGGAAACGACTTGTTCTAACCATCTTGGTAAGCTATGCTTACCATCATGAGCCGACTCCCTTTGCATACCCTCCCGGTCTTCCGCACCGCTGCCCGCCTGCAGAATCTGCGCGCTACCGCGGTCGAAATGCACCTGACCCATAGCGCCGTCAGCCAGCAGATAGGCGTGCTTGAGCAGCAGCTTGGTTTTGTCCTGTTTGAGCGGCGCGGCCGCCGCATCGTGCTGAACGAAGCGGGCCAGGCGCTGCTATGCAGCGTCGAGTCGGCTCTGGCGCAGCTGGATGTCGGCGTGCTGGCCGCAGCCGCCACGGCGACCGGCGTTGCGCAACGGCTGCGGCTGACGGTGATGCCGTCTTTCCTGCAGCGCTGGCTGCTGCCGCGCATGCAGCGCTGGCGCCAGCGCCATCCCGACATCGCGCTGGAGCTGCACTCCTCGCAGCAGGTGATGGATTTGCAGCGCGACGGTTTCCACGCGGCGCTGCGCCAGGGACGCGGCGGCTGGTCCGGGTTGAGCGATGAACGTCTTTTCGACAGCCCGCTGGTGGTGGTGGCTTCGCCGGCCACCGCGCGCCGCCTGCAAGGAGGCGGCGCGGCGGCGCTGGTGCATGAGCCCTTGCTGGGCGACGCCGATCTGTGGGATCTCTGGTTCAGCGAAGCCGGGCTGACAGTGAGGACCAATCCGGTGGCCAGCTTTAACGACGCCGGCCTGATGCTGCAAGCCGCCGAACAAGGTTTGGGCATAGCGCTGGGGCGCGAATTCATGGTGGCCGATGCCTTGCGCGACGGCTTGCTGGTGCAGCTGTCGGAACAGCGGCTGGCGCCGGACGCCGATTATTCGTCTTATTTCCTGGTCTATCCGCCCTCACTGTGCGACTGGGCGCCGCTGCAGGCTCTGCGCAGCTGGCTGCATGACGAGGTATGCGCTTTGCAGGCGTCGGTCGCCGCAGCGGCGGAAGAACCGCCGGCGCGCAAACCGCGCCGCAAGAAAGCGCCGTAGCAGCAATAGCGGCCGGATTCCTCTACCTGTCCACTCGATGAAGCAGCTCGACCATCACCAGCGCCTCGCCTGTCCCAGATGCCTGCGCCCGCAGAGCGCTTGCATCTGCAGCTGGATTACGCCGATAGAGCCGGCGGTCGACGTGCTGATCTTGCAGCATCCGCTGGAAGTCCGCCAGGCCAAAGGCAGCGCCCGCCTTTTGCAGCTGAGCCTGGCGCGCAGCGAACTGTTTGTCGGTGAAACCTTTGACGAGCAGGGCTTGAAAGCGCTGCTCCACGCGCCTGCCAGGCATGCCATCCTGTTATATCCAGACAGCCCCGCAGATAAAAGCCTGGAGCTGGCCGCACCGCCGCCGCTGGACCCGGCGCTGTTGCGAGAACCGGCGCAATTGCGGCTGGTGGTGCTGGACGGCACCTGGCGCAAGAGCCGGAAAATGCTGTACCTCAATCCGCTGCTGCAGCAGCTGCCGCGCCTGTCGCTGCAGAATCTGCTGACTTCGACGCCGGCATCGCGCTACCTGATCCGCAAGGCCCAGCGCCCGGGCCAGCTTTCTACGCTGGAAGCAACTTGCCATGCCTTGATGCAGCTGGAGCAGGATGAGGAAAAATACCAGCCCTTGCTGACGGCCTTCGACGGCTTTGTGGCGCAGCAGGCTGCTTGCCGGATCAAGGCAAGCTAGACCAGGCCAAGCTGTCAAATTTGATAGTTTTTGGCGATGCATGTCCATGCTATCGTGCACTTGGCTCACTGGAGCGCGTGACAGGTTTCGTTAGGTTCCGGCAAAAACCTCAACCGTAGAATGATGAAAGCAGACACATCTCTGCTAGCGTCCGCACACCGCGCATGCTTTATGCTCACCAGGGGCCTGACTCATGAAAATCTTCTTCCGGCATTGCGTAATCGTCTTCTCGGTTTTACTTTCCGCGTTTTCCCTATCCGCAAGAGCAGCGCCGATTGCGGAACTGGGCGCCTATGGCGCCGATCTCCGCCAGACCTCTGTCTCCGGTTTGTCTTCCGGCGCATTCATGGCGGCGCAGTTTGATGTCGCCTTTTCCAAGGAGCTGGTGGGCGCCGGCATCATTGCCGGCGGGCCGTTCTACTGTTCGGGCCAGACCACCGGCGTGATACCGTTCATTGCTGCGCAGACGCTGTGCATGCAGCCGCTCGGCAGTGCACCCAGTGCGGAAAATTCGTGGCTGGCCGCGCAGAAATTCGCACAGCAAGGGGTGATCGACGATCCGCAGCATCTGCAACGCCATCGCGTTTATATTTTCAGCGGCACCAAGGACACCACCGTGCTGCCGAAAGTCGTGGATGAAACCGCCAGGTTTTACGCGCTGGCCAAGGTCCCGAAGGAAAATATCCAATACATTCATGACATCGCGGCGGGTCATGCCATCATCACCAGCAACGCCGGCGACGTTGCCTGCGGCAGGAGCGCCGCGCCCTATATCAACGATTGCAATTTTGAGCAGTCGCACCAGATCCTGCGCTGGATCTACGGCAAGATGAAAGCCCCTGCCGCGCAGCCGAAAGGCCGGTTATTGCAGTTCAACCAGCGTGCCTTCGATCCCGGCAAGCAAGCGTGGCTGAGCGACATCGCCTATCTGTATGTACCTGCCAGCTGCGCCGCCGAGGCTTGCAAAGTGCACGTAGTCTTCCATGGCTGCGGCCAGGATGCGCTGGCTATCGGCGATCGTTATGTCCGCACCACAGGCTATAACGAACTGGCCGACACCAATAAAATTATCGTGCTTTATCCGCAAGTGGATAAATCCTTTGTCAATCCCAAAGGATGCTGGGATTTCTGGGGTTACACCAGCCCCGAACCCGCCAAGCCGAATTTTTATACGCGCCAGGCGCCGCAGATGGCTGCGGTGATGCAGATGGTGCGGCAGCTGGGTGAAAAACGCCCTTGACTGAACATCCAACCGAAGATCATCCAGCCAGCAATCCAATTCTCAAGGAGCTTAGATATGCAATCCGATTTCATCGCGCAATGGGGAAAAGCCAATCAGGATGCCATGGGCATTTTTCTCAAAAGCCTGGCTCAGGCAGTGCCGGCCATGAACCAGGCAAACTCCGGTCCCGCGGCAGTCACCGCGGATAGCTGGAAGGCCATGGTAAGAAATCACATGGAGCAGGCCGCCGGTTTTTCAGCCGACAAAAATGCAGCGGTCAACGCTGCCTGGCGGCAACGGTGCGACCAGCTTGATTTCGGCGCCAGCGCTGTCGCTTTGCAAGGCCTGGCCGATATCCAGATCAACCTGATCAGCCGCCTGGTTGAATCCCATGTGCAAAATATCCGCGCCATGACAGAGGTAAGCGCGCAGTATTTGCAGAATCTGGCGCTTACGCGCGATGGCAACGACATCATGATGGCGCTGGGGCAATGCGTCAGCGGGCTGGAGGCAGCGGCGAAATCCAGCGCGATAGAAGGCGTCGGCATCGCGAACGGCATCAAGCCGGCGTTGGCGCAATGGCTGCAAGCCAGCATAAGTGAAGCATCGGGCGGGGAAACCGCAGCTGCCGGCGATAATGACGATTCACAGGAAACTGTTGCGGATATTGCCAAAAAAGCAGCAAATACGCGGAGCAGGCGGAAGTAATTGCAAAAGATACACCGGAATATGTCGCGCGCGTCCTGCAAATCGTGGCGTGCAGGCCACGCGCGGCATCGACTTCTGGCGTCCGCTCGTGTATCCTCCGCAGACTCTTCCAAAGTGTTTGTGTCTTTTCGGCAACAAACACTTGCCCCGCAAGGATTCCATCAGCAACAAGACGACGGTCGCCCGTGACCGGCTACGCCAACGTGTGAGGACGCATGAAGGATTATTACGCCGTTCTCGGCACAGACAGCGATGCAACCACCGGCGCCCTGAAAAACGCCTATCGCAGGAAAGCCTCGGAGTTTCATCCCGACCGCAACACCGCGCCCGACGCGCCCGCACGGTTCCGGGATATCCAGGAAGCCTACGACTTGCTGTCGGATGCGGTGAAACGCCAGGAATACGACGAAAACCGGCGCCGCAGTTTGCTGGAAAATCCGCTTGAGACCGCCCAGCAAATCTGGACTACCTATATGAACAGGGTTCTGCAATGATGCTTTCCGCTTTTTTCGAAGATTTGACCAAGGCTTACCAGGCTGAGCTGGAGGATTTGCAAAGCGATTCCGAAGGCAACGACATCCTGGCGTCGCGCCTGAAAAGCAAGCGCGCGCAGTTTGCCTTGATGATGCCGATGATAGAAACCGATCCGGAAATGGTGGCGGTGGCTTTCCATGGCGGCGTCGACTTTACCAATCCGCAGGCGCTGACCATGCTGCTGGGCGAAGAACCGGACGACTTTCCATTGTGGGCCGATGTCGCCGACTCTGTGCAATTCGAATCGTGGGCGCAAAAGCTGGCCGAGATTGCCTTGCAAGAGCCGGGCGGCGAGCGTTTCCTGATCACCACGGTTTGCCTCGAGTACCTGCACGAGAAAAGCAACGGCAGCTACCAGGGCACTTATAGCCAGTCTGACTCGGATGATGCAGTCGATGAGGTCGAGAGCGACGACGAAGAAGACGGCCGCGACCTGGAAATCGAAGGCGCCGACTGGCTGGCGGAGCAAGGCTTCGAACGCCTGGGCTAAGCAATTCAGATATCTTGGACAGAGTGACACCATGACAAACGCGCTAGTAGTGAAAGCAGCAAACCTGATCCGCAGCGGCGATATCGCCGGCGCCGAATTCGCCCTGGTCAGCCTGGCTGAGACCGAGGGCGACTACGCGCTGGTGGCGGCGCTCGACACGCTGCCGCCGAAGGACCTGCTGGCGGTGATCCGCGAATACGACACGTCGAAAGAATCGGTGGTCAACCTGCTGGTGACGCCGGAACAGTTTGCGCGCGCCGTGGTGATGGAACGGCTGTATGGCGACCATAGCCATGTGCGCCTGCGCGGCATGGTGAATGCGGTGCTGTTCCGCGACGACAGCCAGACCGGCGAATTCCTCGAAGCGATCGGCGATGTCGACGGCGGCTGCGAAGCGCTGATCGATTACCTGTCGGACCGCGATGAAGAGGTGGTGCATTTCGTCACCTATGACACGTTCAACGTCAACCGCACCGAAGAGGGCGATGAAGTCGACAAGTCGGAAGTCAGCGACCGCGACTGGAAAGAGCTGACCTGGCTGCTCAAGCATGAGCACCCCGACATGTTCGAACAGATCTGGCCGGTGCTGAAAAAACGCATGAAAGAACGCCTGCGGCGCGAAGCGGAGCTGGAATTGCAGGAGCAGAAAAAACTCGAATCCGAAGAGCGCCCGGCGGCGCAGCCCGCCGCTGTTGTCGATCCAGGTGAAGAGTCCGCGCTCTAAGCTTTCGCTGTTTTACCGTTGCAGAAACCCACGCATCCCATGTCCGACAAACACCGGAATATCGACCTCGTCGACAAGCGTCCTTTCTTTGAAAAGGCGCTTGCTTTCGGCCTCAAGAGCCGCATCCTGGACCAGGAAAAATGCCGCGCGATGATCACCGACGCCGCCAAAGGCACGGTGCAGGTCGCCGCCTTCTTCGGCACCAGCCACCTGCACACCGATCTTGAGAATGCGCGCCAGCGCATCGTCAACCTGATCAGCCTCTACCTGGAGCATACGTTCAGCGGCGACCTGCAAAAAGCGGCGGAATCCCTGCGCGACAATACTTTCCTGTCGCATTCGCGCGGCGGCAACGAGATGCTCAAGGCCTTGCATGGTTTGCCTGACTCTACCGTTTTCGGCGATACCAAGGGCCAGGGAATCAAGGAATTCCAGGACGAGCGCACGCTGGCCAAGCCATTCTCCCTTAACGCCTATCGTAAAGAGCGCAAGGCGCGCGAGGAATGCGCGGCGGTGATTGCCGCGGCGCTATGGTTCGCCGGCGATCTGGGCCTGGAGCGTTCAGAACTTGAATTTGCGGGCGCCGAAACGGTCATTCGCACGGCGTTGCTGGTGCGTCTTGGCGGCGGCGAAGAATTTCCTGATCGGCTGGGTTTTGCCAGGTTGATCGCCGCAGTACGCGGCGGCGGCGGCGCCGGTGGCGACGCCCGCGCGAAATTGAAGATCCCCAAAAAACTGCTGGACGATGTGCCGCTGGAACATCGTGATGTTGCGGACAAGGTCCGGCGCGACATCGAGAAGCAGGATGCGCTGGCCGATGCTGCGGTGGCGCTCGATTCCCTGCTCAATCTTGTCGAGTTGCGTTATTTCGTGCGCGAGGGCGGCCTGGAGGATGTGGACGGGTTCGATGCCCTGGTCTCCAAGGAGTGGCACAAGGTTACAAAAGGCAAGGAAGATCCGTATTCGCGGCTGACCATCTTCATGTGCATCGCGTCGGGTGTGAAACCGAAGACGACGGTGTCGGAGACCGAGGCCAGGTCCATGATCCGGCGGGTGCGCGAGCACGGCT
>NZ_JAQGLV010000065.1 GCF_028292705.1 Collimonas fungivorans
AGCGGCAAAGCGGCCGTTGTGGGTACGGATCGCCCACTGGCTCATTGCGTTTGCAGTCATCATCATGATGTTCTCTGGCTGGGCGATCTATAACGCGTCCCCCATCTTTCCCGGCTTTACTTTCCCCGCGCAGCTGACGCTGGGCGGCTGGCTTGGTGGTGCGCTTCAATGGCATTTTGCGGCGATGTGGCTGGTGTTCTGTTGCGGTATTACTTATCTGTTCCTGAACCTCATCACGCTGCGCCTGTTCCGCCAGTTTTTCCCGCTCTCTGCAAAAACATTCGCGCGCGATCTGGGCGCTGCCTTGCGCGGCAAGCTGGCGCACGATGCCAGCGGTACCTACAACGCCGTGCAGAAAGCGGCGTATCTCGCCGTCTGCGTGGCATTGGTCGTGGTCGTTCTTTCCGGACTCGCGATCTGGAAGCCGGTACAACTGGCGCCGTTACGCGAGCTGATGGGTGGGTATGACACCGCGCGCGTAGTGCATTTTGGCGCGATGGCGTTTATTGCCGCGTTTCTTATCGTGCACATCGTCATGGTTGCGCTGGTACCGCGCTCGCTGATCGCGATGGTGACAACGCCGAGGAAGAAAAAATGACGGACCCTAAATCGAAGTTACTGGTGATTCCGAAATCGCTCGACCGCGACATGATCCTGAAAGACGCCGAGCGCCTGCTGGAAGCACCGGCGCGGCGTCTTTTTGCCAAGCGCGCCCTCACGCTCGGCGGCTTATCGCTGTTGACTGGCTGCCAGCTGACCAACGAAAAATCGGTGAATCAATTCCTGACCGCGGTATCGCGCCTGAACGACGGTGTACAGGGCTGGATGTTCGATCCTAAGCAGCTGGCGCCGACCTATCCCGAATCAATGCTGACCAAGCCATTCCCATTCAACGCGTTCTACGACATCGACAGCACGCCTGAAGTCAACGGAGAAAGCTACAAGCTTGAGGTGAGCGGGTTGGTGCAGGACAAGCACGCCTGGACACTGCCGGAATTGTACGCGCTGCCGCAGACCAGCCAGATCACGCGCCATATTTGCATTGAAGGCTGGAGCGCAATCGGCCACTGGAGCGGGACATCATTTGCAGGGTTCTTGAAGCGGATTGGCGCCGATACGAGCGCCAAATATATCGGCTTTAAATGCGCCGACGATTATTTTGAAAGCATCGACATGGCAAGCGCATTGCACCCGCAATCCTTGTTGACCTTCACCTACGACGGACAGATCCTGCCGCCAAAATACGGCTATCCGATGAAGTTGCGGATGCCGACCAAGCTAGGCTATAAAAATCCGAAGCATATCGTGGCCATGTTCGTGACTAACACCTACCCTGGCGGCTATTGGGTGGACCAGGGATATAACTGGTTCGGTGGCGTCTGACCCGTCAGGATGAAGAGTAGTGGGCGCATCGGCCACACGCAGCCTTACAGATGATAGATGATGAAAAAAAAGCCGCCGTGCGATGAAATCGCATGGCGGCCGTGTGGCGCTGGATCGCACACCTTCCAGCGATCACATCGGTGGCGCAACCCCATCTTTCTCGACTAGAATCCGCGCCGCAGTCAGGTTGGTGGCTGTGCCATTGGCGACAACGAATACTTTCTTTCCAGCGATCAGGTCAGCACGTTTTGCCGGCACAGGGGTCACCACGGGCGTATTTTCCGGCACAAGGACTTCCTGGCTACCGCCTTTATAGGACAGTTGCAAGGTACGTCCATTCACGCCAGTCGCGACGGTATCGACATTGGCATTGGTCATCATGCTACCTGGCAGCAAGTCCCATGCGTAGTGCCCTTCACCGGTACCACGTGCGGCTTCGGGAAACACCAGGACCTCCATCGCAACGAGTTTTCCGCCTGGTGCGGCTTTGGTCGCGGTGCCAATGAACGCGCCTTTTTGAATGTCGGAAAGCTTGATGTTTTTCACCGCGCCCACGGCCTGGTCTGGCGTGATGGCAATCTTGACGGTATCACCGCTGCGGCGATGAACCGTTAGCGTGGTGGCGTCGACTGCGACGATCTCACCACGGATACGGGTTGGAGCTGGTGCTTGGGCGTGGGCGGCGGCACTGGATACCAGCGCGGCAGCTGCGATCATCCGTAAGGCGTTTTTTGGGGAAATGTACATATCAGATTCCTGTGTTGGAGACATTCGAAAACGAGGAGAGATGATGATACCGCAGGATAAAGTTTCAGACATTTAAGGAGCTGGCCGGCGGCGCCTCCAAGATAGCGTGTCGCCTTCAGGAGTGAACAGAACGCGCAGGCGTCTTCGCGGTCAGCAGCAACGCGACAAGGCTCAGCAACGCGGAGGCAGACAGGTAATAACCGACATATTTCAATCCATAGTGCGCCGCCAGCCAGGTGGCGACGTAAGGCGCAAGTGACGCGCCCAGAATGCCGGCCAGGTTGAATGTCAGGGAGGCGCCCGTGTAGCGTACTTCGGCGGGGAACAGTTCCGACAGCATTGTGCCCAGCGGCCCGTAAGTCATCCCCATCAGGCTAAGGCCGATGACGAGAAACGCCGCGACGACCCAGGTATTTCCGGAGCCGAAAAGTGGCGCCAGCATCAAGCCAAATATTGCGATCGCCGCCGATACTCCAATCAGGGTCTCGCGCCGCCCGTGGCGGTCGGCCAGCACGGCGGAAATCGGAATGGTCAGACCGAAAAACAGTACCGCGATCAGTTGCAGGATAAGGAAATCCTTGCGCGAAAAGCCTAACGCGGTCGTGCCCCAATTCAGCGTGAACACCGTCATCAGGTAAAACAGCACGAAGGTAGCAATCGCGATGATGGTGCCAAGGACGAGCGCGCGAGCGTGGTCGCGGAATACCGTCAACACCGGAACCTTTACGCGTTCGTTCTTTTCGAGCACTTTCTTAAAGGCCGGCGTTTCGGTCAGCTTCAGGCGCACATACAAGCCGACAATCACGAGCAGCGCGCTGGCGAGGAAGGGAATGCGCCAGCCGTAGCTGAAAAACTGCGTGTCGGTCATGGTCTGAGTCAGCAGCAGGAAGGTGCCGCCGGACAGCAGGAAGCCGAGTGGCGCACCCAGTTGCGGAAACATGCCGTACCAGGCGCGCTTTCCAGGCGGCGCATTTTCGGTCGCGAGCAAAACCGCGCCGCCCCATTCGCCACCGAGGCCGAGACCCTGGCCGAAACGGCACATCGCGAGCAGCACCGGCGCCAGTGTGCCGATCGTGTGGTACGTCGGCAGCACGCCGATGATGACAGTGGAGATGCCCATCGTCAGCAGCGCTGCTACCAGCGTGGCCTTGCGGCCGATCCGGTCGCCGAAATGGCCGAACACGGCCGAGCCGATCGGCCTCGCAAAGAAGGCAAGCGCAAACGTGGCGAGCGACTGCATGGTGGCGGCAGTCGCATCGGTGGCAGGGAAAAAGAGTTTGGGGAAGACCAGGACCGCAGCGGTCGCATAGATGTAGAAATCGAAAAATTCGATCGTAGTGCCGATCAAACTGGCGAACAGCACCGTGCCGGCTGAATTGGGGCTACCTTGTTGTGCTTTGTTCATTTTGGTCCCTGATATACGGCGCGAGGCTTGCGCCGATTGGCATTTTACTACCAGAAAGCAATAACGCTCCACCCCGGATTGCCCCCGCGCTTAGGCTGACATTTCTTTAGACCATTGATTTATCGACATGTGGCGGCATATTGCACCGCACAGGTCATCCAATCAATGCCTTGAAAGGCTGTATGTCTGTTTCCTCCGTTAAGCTGGGTTCATTCTTGCCTCGCCTGCTCAGTTCGCTGCGCGCCTTCTTCCTAATTCCAGAGCCGAACGACTTGGACTTCTGGTTTGATAACACCGAGCTGGCCCAATTGCATACCAGCACTGCCGTGCCAACTGACATGTGTATCGACGTTCAGACATGGGGCGACCTTTTGCTCGAACAGTACGCCAGTCTTTTGTCAGCAGGCGTCAGTATCTTCGGGCAGCAAGTGCTGCACCGGCGATTGCGTACCGGGCTCGACGAAACGGCCTGCGCGGCACAAATGGCGAGGGTGAAGGCCCTGACCGCCGACCCTGAGCAACTGGCCGCGCTCGATCGCGCCTGCCAGCCCTTGCGACGCGCCCAGACGGAGATTGCGGACCTGCTATTTGGCGCCAGGACTCCTAAAGTTGAGCCCCCTTGGACACGCTACGTCGGTGTGGTCGGCCCCATTTTCCTTACCGCGGTTGCCGTCACTTTTGTGTGGCCGCTGGCTTGGGCGGCTGTAGCTATTTCGTTTGCAACGTTATTGGCAATTCGGTTTCGCTACATCAGTGCAGCCGAAAGATGGGATACGTCGATGGAGTCGCTGCAACACTTGCTAGGAGTTTGCAGCGCACTGGGTGCGCGCGGCGAGCCGCTACTTCGCCCGTTCCGGGAATTGCACGCGCGCGCCGGCCAGATCAATCGCAGCCTTTCCCGAACGCCGCTAGTTGCATTGATTCCCGGCTCCCAGGAGTACCTCGACTGGTTCATGCTGGGCAATGTCAGGCACTATTTCAAATCCGTGTCGAGGGTCCAGGCCGATATCGCCTACCTGCGCGAGTGCTACTTATTGATTGCGAACCTGGAAGCAGACATCGCACTTGCACGGCATGTGCTGGCTACGCCGGAGGTATGCTGGGCCGAGCGGTATGACGGTACCGACATCGCGCTCGAGCAGGTAGTGCATCCCCTGCTTGCGCAAGCGGCGCCGCTGTCAATCACCCTAGCTGGGAAAGGTGCATTCATTTCCGGCCAAAATGGGATCGGCAAGAGCACACTATTGCGCACCATCGGCCTTAACCTGGTGGTGGCACGCGCTTTTGGATTTTGTTATGCGCGCAGCGCGGTCGTGCCCACGCGGGCGGTCTACGCGAGCATCCAAAACGAGGACTCATTGCTAGGCGGCGAGAGCCTGTACATGGCTGAACTGAGGCGCGCCCGGGAGCTGTTGGCGTCCGCTGAGGGTCCCCATCCGGGCATCTATATCATCGATGAAATCTTTCGGGGCACGAACCACCTTGAATCGGTATCGGCCGCCGCCGCGGTCCTCGATGCACTTGCCGCCAAGGGCGTGGTGATCGTCTCGTCGCACAATCTGGTACTGGCGCCGCTACTTGAGCACTGTTTGACAC
>NZ_JAQGLV010000084.1 GCF_028292705.1 Collimonas fungivorans
TTGGGCCAAGGGATTGCTGGCGGCGTGCGGGCTCGGGCTTGCCGTGCTGCTCGGCCAGAATCCGGCGTTCTCGTCGGAGGCGGCGAAAGTCGTGCCGCCGCCTGCCAGCGACGAACAGCCGCCAGCCACTGCGCATGCGGAGACGGCGGTCTTCGCCGGCGGCTGCTTCTGGGGTGTGCAAGGCGTGTTCCAGCATGTGCGCGGCGTGACTGACGTGGTGTCCGGCTACGCGGGCGGCAGCCGCGATACAGCCCGCTACGATCGGGTCAGCGATGGCGATACCGGGCACGCGGAAGCCGTGCAGATCACTTACGATCCTGCCCAGGTCACCTATGGCAAGCTGCTGCAGATATTTTTCTCGGTGGCCCACGATCCGACCGAGCTGAATCGCCAGGGGCCCGATTCCGGCACCCAGTACCGCTCAGCAGTGTTTCCCGCCAACGACATGCAGCGCAACCTGGCGCAGGCGTATGTCGGGCAGATCGACAAAAGCAAAGTGTTCGGCAAAACGCTGGCGACGCGGATAGAGCCTTTCAACGGCTTCTATCCCGCCGAGTCCTATCACCAGAATTTCCTGACGCGCAATCCTGGCTACCCTTACATCGTCGTCAACGACCTGCCCAAGATCGATGATCTGAAGCGCTTGTTTCCTGCCTTGTACCGCGCCCAGCCGGCACTTACCAAGGTGGCATCGCGCTAGATCGGACATTCAGGTTCGGATTGGCGCGCCGTATGTGATAAATTTGGTGCGGGCAATTGATCGCCCTACCTTTTTTATCACATCCGGATTGAATCAATGACCAGACCTAAGCCTTTTTCGATGATACGTGAATTCCATCTCGCCGATTGGTTCACGCTCAGCAACGCGTTCTGCGGCGTCGGCTCCCTGTTTTCCGTGATGACCTATCTGCAGACGCGCGAAGTGCTGCACATCCTCCTGGCCTGCAGCCTGATTCCGGCGGCACTGGTGTTTGACGTGCTGGACGGCCGCATCGCCCGCTGGCGCGCGCAAAGCTCCGCCATGGGGCGCGAGCTCGATTCGCTGGCCGACATCATCTCGTTTGGCGTGGCGCCGGCAATCATTGCCTATGGCTGCGGCATGCAGGGGCTGGTGGACCGCATCATCCTGGTGTTTTTTGTCGCTTGCGGCGTCTCGCGCCTGGCGCGCTACAACGTCACTTCCGAAAAACTTTCCGAAGGCGGCGACAAAGTGAAATATTTCGAGGGCACGCCGATCCCTACTTCCCTGCTGCTGGTGGTGGTGCTGGCGGCCGCTGCCTGGCACGGCGCGTTGGGCGAACAGCTGTGGCTGGGCGTGGTGTACGTCGCCGGCTTCCAGTTCCACCCGCTGGTGCTGATGTTCGCCCTGTCCGGCGCCTTGATGGTAAGCCGCATCCGGATTCCAAAACTGTAAGCAAAGACGCAAATGGCCGGTGCGGCGCGAGAAAACCGCCGAAGGCCCCCACTAGCCCGCGCAATAGGTCTACACTCTTAGTGTGGCGTTTCGCAAACCATGAAACCCCACACTAGCCAGTGCAACGCGGGAGTGACACCATGACCGACATTGAACCCAAGAGCAGTTTCCGGGGGCTGCCGTTGACTCCGGAGCAAGACGCAGAAGTGCGGCACTACATCACGGTAAAAAAACGCCATGGCGAGCCGTGGGATACGGCGGAGCTGAGCGCCATGCTGAAAGACATGCTGGAGCCGCCGGGCGACGACGAGGAAGAATTCGGCGCTGGCCTGGATCCGGCCATTGCTGCCGCCGAGCGCGCGGCAGCGGCGAGCGACGACACAATCGATCCGATCGAAGCCAGCGAAGAGCGCAATGCGGCGATGGAATCGGAAGCAATGAAAGCGCAACTGTAGGCCCGGGACGGCGCATCAACAGCGCCGCCGCCCCGTTTCCTGAGCGTTTTTTCAGCCTGGCCTTGATGACAAATTATTATTTGTCACTTTTGTCATGGAACTAATCCGGCGTTCCGCCACCATACATAACATGCCTCTACAAAATCGTGACTACGACTTTGCCGCTGATGCGTTGTTTCTGGACTTCGACAACACCCTGGTCGATTTCGCCCCGCTGCCGGAAAGCGTGGTGCTGCCGCCAGACCTGATAACAACCTTGCAACGGCTCCAACATGCTGCAAACGGAGCGCTGGCCATTGTCAGCGGCCGTCCGTTAAAGCAGATCGACCATTTTCTTTCCCCCCTGCGTTTGCCCGTGGCCGGCGTGCATGGCGCCGAGCGCCGCAGCGCCGACGGCCGCATGACGCAGCTGGCGGTGCCCGACATCGAACGCTTGCTGACTTGCCTGCGGCCGCTGACGCTGCAGCATGCCGGCCTGCTGCTGGAAGTCAAACGCGGCGCGCTGGCCCTGCATTACCGCCGCGCTCCGCACCTGGAACAGATATGCGTGCAGGCAATGAGCGAAGCCCTGACCCACGAGCAAGGATTTGCGCTATTGCGCGGCAATATGGTGGTCGAAGCCAAGGCGGCCGACGCCGACAAGGGCAAGGCGATTGCAGCTTTCATGGAGGAAGCGCCGTTTGCCGGCCGCCGGCCGCTGTTCATCGGCGACGACATCACCGATGAAGTCGGCTTTGCCTGGGTGCAGTCGGAAACGGCAGGCGGCCTCGGCATCAAGGTGGGCCCTGGCCCCAGCCTGGCGCGCGCGCGCATCGCCAGCCCGGCCGCGGTACGCCGCATGCTGGCGCAGGTTCTGGAGCACTCACAATAATAATCGAAGGGGAAGTCATGACCAAGCCACCTACCGAAGCGTCGGCCGCCGAAACGCTGGCCGCTACGGCTGCGACGGCTGCCGATGTGATTGAAGCAGTCGCCATACCATCCACTTCTTCTCTTGACCTCGGCGTAGTCGGCAACTGCGCACTGAATGCGTTGATCGATAAACTCGGACGCGTAGTCTGGTGCTGTTTGCCCCGTTTCGATGGCGACCCGGTGTTCAACGCCTTGCTCGATCCCAGCGAAAACGGCAGCTTGTGGAGTTTCCAGCTGGAGAATTTTTCCCACAGCGAGCAATGGTATGAACCGAACACCGCCGTGCTGCATACCCGCCTGTTTGACACCCTGGGGCAAGGCGTGGAAATTACCGACTTCGCCCCGCGCTTTCCCAGCCGCGGCCGCTTCTTCCGGCCGCTGACCCTGGTGCGCCGCCTGCATCCGCTGAGCGGTGCGCCGCGCCTGCGCATATTGCTGCGCCCGCGTTTCGACTGGGGCCGCGAAATACCGGTCATCACGCGCGGCAGCAACCACTTGCGCTACGTCGGCTCGGAACAGACCCTGCGCCTGAATACTGACGCTCCCATCAGCTACCTGCTGGCGGAAACCTCGTTCGTGGTCAGCCGGCCCTACAACTTTCTCCTCGGACCGGACGAAACCCTGGTCAACGGCATCGGCGACACCGCCCGCACCTTCGAACAGGAAACCCTGGCTTACTGGCGCAGCTGGAGCCGCGCCCTGGCGACGCCGCTGGAATGGCAAGCCGCCGTGATCCGCGCCGCCATCACCCTCAAGCTGTCCCTGTGCGAAGACACCGGCGCCATCGTCGCCGCCATGACCACCAGCGTGCCGGAAGCACCGGGCAGCGCACGCAACTGGGATTACCGCTTTTGCTGGCTGCGCGATGCGTTTTTTGTGGTGCGCGCGCTCAACAGCTTGTCCGAACTGGGCACCATGGAAGACTACCTGCGCTGGCTCGGCAATGTCGTCGTCAGGAGCGCCGGCGGCCATATCCAGCCCCTGTACGGCATCGGCCTGGAAGAAGCGCTGCCGGAAGTCACCCTCGACCACCTGCCCGGTTACCGCAACCACAAGCCGGTGCGCGTCGGCAACCAGGCTTACGAACATTTCCAGCATGACGTCTACGGCAATATCGTGCTCGGCGCCGCGCAGTCGTTCCACGACGAGCGGCTGCTGCACCGCTCCGGGGTCGAACAGTTCCAGCATCTGGAAGCCTGCGGCGAGCGCGCCTTTACCCTGTATGACCAGCCGGACGCCGGCATGTGGGAGCTGCGCACCCGTTCCCGCATCCATACGTCATCGGCGCTGATGAGCTGGGCCGCCTGCGACCGCCTGGCCAAGATCGCCAGCAAACTGGAGCTGGACGAACGCGCCGCTTACTGGCACGAACGCGCGGCGACCATCGGCCAGCGCATCCTGAGCGAAGCCTGGAATGAAGAGCGCCAGGCATATGCCGAAAGTTTCGGCGGCCGCGACCTCGACGCCAGCGTGCTGCTGATGGTGGAAGTCGGCCTGGTTGCGCCGACCGACCAGCGTTTCATCGCCACCGTCGACGCCTTGGAGAAGTATCTGTGCGACGGCCCTTACATGCGGCGCTACGAAGCGCCCGACGATTTCGGCCGGCCGGAAACGGCGTTCAACATCTGCACCTTCTGGCGCATCGATGCGCTCGCGCGCATAGGCCGCAAAGAGCAGGCACGCGAGATTTTCGAGACCATGCTGGCTACCCGCAACCACCTCGGCCTGCTATCGGAAGATACCCATCCGGTCACCGGCGAAATGTGGGGCAACTTCCCCCAGACCTATTCCATGGTCGGCATCATCAATTGCGCCATGCGCCTTTCCGCCGCCTGGGAGAGCGCCATCTGAACCCGACTGCCACACCCATTATCCACAACAAGAAAGGAATCTGCCCATGTCCCGCCTGGTCGTAGTATCCAACCGACTCGCTGATCCGCGCAAAGCCGCGGCAGGAGGTCTGGCAGTGGCGCTAGGCGAAACCCTCAAGAAAACCGGCGGCCTGTGGTTCGGCTGGAGCGGTACGGTGGTCAAGGACGGCACGCCCGGCGAAGGAGAACTGCGCGTGCACCAGGCCGGCCCGGTGACGCTGGCCGAAATGGACCTGTGCCAGGAAGACCACGATGCGTATTACCGCGGCTACGCCAACGGCGTGCTGTGGCCGATCTTCCATTACCGGCTCGACCTGGCCAGCCTGGAGTCCGGCTACCTGAGCGGCTATCGCCGCGTCAACCATCTGTTCGCGCGCAAGCTGATGCCGCTGCTGAAGCCGGACGACATGATCTGGATCCACGACTACCACCTGATCCCGCTGGCCGCCGAACTGCGCGCCATGGGCTGCGGCAACAAGATCGGCTTCTTTTTGCACATCCCGCTGCCGCCGCAACAGATCCTGGCGGCGATCCCATCCCACGAATGGCTGATGCGCGCCCTGTTTGCTTATGACCTGGTAGGTTTCCAGAGCGAAGCCGACCTGCTGAATTTCGCGCACTACGTGAAAGCCGAAGCCACCGCGGAAACCGTCGGCGTCGGCCAGTTCCGCGCCTTCAACAGCACGGTGCAAGCCGGTGCGTTTCCGATCGGGATCGACATCGACGACTTCCATCGCCTGGGGCGGGCGCGCGAATCGCAGGAAACCTATGAAACCACCTGCCGCGAATATTCGCGCCGGCGGCTGCTGATCGGGGTCGACCGCCTCGATTATTCGAAAGGACTGCCGCAGCGCATCCGCGCCTTCGGCGAACTGCTCAAGGAATATCCCGAGAACCGGCACAGCGCAACCTTGCTGCAGATAGCCGCCCCCAGCCGCGAAGATGTCGACGCCTACAGCGATATCCAGCATGAACTGGAAAGCCTGTGCGGCGCCATCAACGGCAACTATGGCGACCTCGACTGGATGCCGATACGCTACATCCATCGCGCCGTGGCGCGGCGCCGGCTGCCCGGCCTGTACCAGGCTTGCGACGTGGCGCTGGTGACGCCGCTGCGCGACGGCATGAACCTGGTCGCCAAGGAATTCATCGCGGCGCAGGACGCCGCCGATCCGGGGGTGCTGGTGCTGTCGCGTTTTGCCGGCGCCGCCGAACAGTTGAAGGAAGCGCTGCTGGTCAATCCCTATGACATCCCGGGCACGGCGCAAGCCATCCAGCGCGCCCTGCAAATGCCGCTGGCGGAGCGCCAGGCGCGCCATGCCGCGCTGCTGGAGAACGTGCGCAAATACGATGTGCACTGGTGGTGCGGGCAGTTTCTGGAAGCGCTGGCGAACGTTCGCTAAGGGATCGCAGATATCAAATAGCTGGATATCTGTATTATTTCGGCAACTCTCTTGGCAAAAACAGAAATTTAGGAGGATACTTATCAATGCCGGGACGTAATCTGTTTTCGGCCCGACCCGCGGCGCTATGTTAATTAACGTACAGAAGCATTTTCTTGACGCTACTAACCTTGGCCCGTAGCTAACACATTTGAAAGATCATTATGGCAACAGGTACTGTTAAGTGGTTCAACGACTCCAAAGGTTTCGGTTTCATTACGCCGGACGATGGTGGCGAAGACTTGTTCGCGCATTTCTCCGCGATCAACATGGAAGGTTTCAAGACGCTCAAAGAAGGCCAGAAAGTGACATTCGATGTCACGCAAGGCCCGAAAGGCAAGCAGGCATCCAACATTCAAAATCCCTGAGACTCGATTACGAGTGTTAGACCTCGAAAGCTGTCCTGCAGCTTTCGACTAGAATGCCTGGCGTCGCAAGACTTGCCTGCACAAAGCTGGACGATGTTCGCCGGTTTCGCCAGCATGGGAACCGGCCAGTAAAGTCCGGGCCTGGCATGCAGCAAACACGACTGGAAGCCTCGACTCGCTGCCATTGTCAGGTTGTGCGCCAATGCATTTCTCCCTCGCATAGCCCCCGCCTCCTTCCTCCCACAGCTTTACCCTGGGATTCCAACCCGGTTTTCAATGATAGACTTTGCAATCGCGACTAGCCATCCAACCCGCAAACTCAACCCATTGAGGAGCAGTCCATGACGCTCGGATTCCTGCTGACGACCTTGATCATCGTCGCATCGCCCGGCACCGGGGTGATCTACACCTTGTCCGCCGGCCTGTCGCGCGGAGCAAAAGCCAGCGTCCTGGCGGCCTTTAGCTGCACGCTGGGCATCCTGCCGCACCTCGGCGCCGCCATATTCGGACTGGCCGCGATCCTGCACGCCAGCGCGCTCGCCTTCAACGCCATCAAATATGCGGGCATCGCCTATCTGCTGTTCATGGCCTGGAACTCCCTGCGGGAAAAAGGCGCATTGCGGGTGGATCGCGTCGAAGACAAACGCTCGGACCTGCGCGTGATCATCGATGGCGTCCTCATCAACATCCTCAATCCCAAGCTGTCGATTTTCTTCGTTGCATTCTTGCCGCAGTTCGTCAGCCCTCAGGAAGCGCATCCGCTGCTGCGCATGCTGGAGCTGTCCGGCACTTTCATGCTGGCTACCTTTGTCATTTTTTCAGGTTATGGCGTATTTGCCGCAGTCATGCGCGACCGCGTGGTGTCGCGGCCGAATGTCATGACCTGGATACGGCGCAGTTTTGCGGCGGCGTTCGGCGCGCTGGCGGTCAAGCTGGCGCTGACCGAAAGATGAAGGGTTTTTCCTGGGAGCGCCAACGCAAACCGGCAAGCCTCCCGCCCTCGCGGTTCATTTTCTGGATTTGACGTATTGCAGCTCGCAGGTCTGCGTCGTCTGGTCCTTGAGGAAAAGTTCGTTACCGCTGGTGCATGACTCCATCCATGTGCGCTTGTCGTAGGTAAGGCCCAGGAATATGGCGATTGCGATGATGGCGCAGCCTATGACTATAGCGATCGGTAATTTCATATGGCTCGGATAGGGATATTGGTCGGCAGGTCAGACATGTTAATCGATTGCCGCCGCTGCTTGCGAATGAATACTCGATCCGTGCCTTTAACAGCGCCTGGCGCTATTCAGGACGAGGTTCATTGGCGCGGATCGAGGCCGCTCTTGATCACATCGGCGCGCGCCTCGGGCGAAGCCAGGTAGCGGATCAATGCGCGCGCGGCGTCCGGATGCCTGGCGCCGACCGGGATGCCGGCCGCGAACGTGGTGATGCTCTGGACCTGCTCTGGAATCCTGGCTACAAAATCGATGCCTTGCACCGGCAAGATCTCGCTCACCTGCTGGAAGCCCAGTTCGTATTGACCGCCAGCCACCAGTGTGGCGACCGGGGTTTTCTGGATCATGTGGGCTTTCGGTTTCACCTGTTCCTCAATACCCAGTTTCTTGAACAGTTCGCGCTCGATATAAACCCCGCTGGCGCTGTCGGAATAAGCAATCGACTGCGCGCCGAGCAACGCCGATTTCAAGCCGGCCACCGTACTGATGTCCGGCTTGGGCGCGCCGCTTCTGACCGCCATGCCGATCCGGGAATCCGCCAGGTCGACGCGACTATCGGCAACCACCTTGCCCTGTTTGATCAGGTCATCCAAGGCATAGCCGACCATGATCACCACATCCGCCGGCTCGCCCCGCTGCAGGCGGTTGGGAATCGCTTCCGGCGCCTTGCCCATCGACGGCCCCCAGGCGGTTACCAGCATATGGCCGGTAGCCGCTTCGAATTTTGGCTGCAGGGTTTTGTAGGCAGCGGTGAAACCGCCCGAGTTCATCACATCGATTTCATCCGCTTGCACCGCGCTCGCGCATAAAACAAGGCTGATCGCGCAGAGAGCGATCAGCCTGGACACGACTGGCTTGATATGCATAGGTATCATCCGCTGTTCCGGCTGCATACCGGCTTGCAATAATGAAGGATTGTCTAATCGTTAAAATCGTCAGCCAACAGTGTCACGCCGTTGCGGCGTCCGGTCGCCCTGAGCTTGTGGGCTAGCGCTATCTGGATCTCGACCTTGTGGCCGCGGTAAGTCGCCAGCCGGTCTTCCGGCTGCGGCCCGGCATAGAATTTATTATCCAGGCATTCCTTGGTGACATTGCATTTTGTCAGCTTGTTATCGATTACGACCGGAATGATGACGCTGTTGGAATTGGGATCGTGAACTATTGCACCGAGAAAGGAAATTCGCATTTTCTTCTCTCCTGAAAATAGGTGGTAAAACCAGCATTCCCATCTCAGTTTTGAACAATCACTGCCGCGCCTGCCCTGAAGCCACACGGACGCCTGCGATGGAGCTGATGGAATAAGACATCGCGCCCGTTTCGCAAGTTCAAAATTTCATGCATTTAGCCGCATCTAAATGCATGAAAACTGGTGTATTAAATATTTACCAATGAAACATCCAGGCCGTGCAAGCAGCAAACGGCACGGCATGGTTTTAGCCGGCCTGGCAATACCCGTAACCGCTGCTAAGCCGGCCCATTTCAATTCACAACGGTGGCGCGCCTATTTGCGGTCCGGCACGGTCAGCTCCCGCAGCACGCCGCCATCGAGCACGCTGCCGGTAGTCGTGCCTTCACCCGCTATGCGGCGCTGGCAGGCGTCCCGGTCATCGGCCGGCAAGGCGTTGCACCGTAACAGCGCATTCTTCTGATCCGCCGCCTGGTCGTCGCTCAGACGGCCTCTTTTCGACTCTTGCAGAGCCGCGCCGGCTTCGCGCAGGCAAGTCGCGCGCGCCTGGTTCGATTGCCCGTTCAGGCAGGCTGCCCGTTCCGCCTGATAGCGCGCATTCGCATCTTGCGGATTGCCGGCGGCCGTTGCTGCCAATGAGGCGCCAGAGATAAAAAGCGCCAGGGCAAGTTGCCGTGTTGCCTTGCAAACAATCAATGTGGACAGGGAAAAATTTCGCTTGGCTGGCATGATAATCTCCGATCTAAAATTTGAATCTATCGGAAACCTCCATGGTCGTATGTGCGATACCGAGCATTGCAAACATGTTATTTTTTGCCAACTACATCTCGACATGAATCATCGCCCTTATTTCCATCTACGCAAGATCCTGGACCAGACTTCGTATGATGCTCGCTGGCCAGCGGGCATCAGGCTCGAAATGTTTGATGCAGACAAGCACGCTGTCGGTGCCCATGGACTTCTTGCATCCGCCTTCGCCCAAGGCGGCGGAAGCGTCCCTCCCTTGGAATCGTGGTGGGCGGCTCTCCGCGGCAATCCGGAATTCGATCCAGCGTTACTCTTTATCGCGATGGATGGCGAGGAGCAAATAGCCGGCATCGCGCAATGCTGGACCAGCGCCTACATCAAGGACCTGGCGGTCGCATCGGAATGGCGCCGGCGCGGTTTGGGAGAGGCTTTGCTTTTGCATGCGTTTGAATGTTTTCGGCAGCGCGGCGCACCTCATGTCGAACTCAAAGTAGAAATCGACAATCCCTCGGGAGCGCTCCGGCTGTACCAGCGCATGGGAATGGAAGCGCTTGTCTGACGGGTAATTCCTGCAGTCCGGGCAAACTGCTCATGCCGCCAGAGCAATGGCGGACCGCAGAAAACCGGCGCCAGACTTCGTCAAAATCCAGCCGAGCGCACAGCAATTCAGGATGACAGTGATCCAGAATACAGCCTGGAATTCTACTTTCTTCGATTTGTGGCGCATGATTTTCTGGGCAAGGAAAGCGCCCGGCCAGCCGCCAACAAGTCCCAGCAGGTGCAACGTGCTCTCCTTGGTTCGCCACCGTTTGTTCTGTGCGGCGTCCTTGTCGAAGGCATACGCAAAAAAGGCAATGACGCTTGCCGCAAGATAGAGGACAGGCACGGCCAACGGAATCCATGCCATCAATGCAGCCACCAGCAAGAAACAGTAGAACAGAGCGGTAAAGGCAAGGCCGAACCATCCGGCTCCAGAGGAAGCCGCCGACGCGGCCCTCTCGCCGGCAAATCTGATCTCGTCGGCGCGGAAACGTCCCTTCTCATCCATGATCAGTTCATAGGTGATGAGATCGCCTTCAGCCGGCCGGCGCGAGCGGCCGGCGAAGGCCTTGATGTGTACAAAAGCTCTTTCCTTGCGGCCGTTGGGAATGACAAAACCAAAACCCTGGTCGTCTTTCCAATTGGCGATTTTTCCCTGGTAACGCATGACGGTTCATTTCACTTGGAACATTAGGATCGACTGATGCAAACGGGTATTGTGCTGCTTTGCTCCGGCATTGCCGACCGGCGATCATTGCAGGAAACAGTGTTTTTTGCAAATGAGGAATATCGTCAATTTTCCCCAAAAACCATCCCCTGCTGCGCCAGCGCATTCGAGTCGCAGTAGCTGGTGATCTTGATGAGATCAAGCCTGACGACTTGTGTAAACTATTTTGGTAAAAATGCGCTATCGGTTATGCTGCAAATTAGTTTTTGACAATCAATTGTTTGGAGTACAAATGAAAAACATATTGCTTGCACTCGCTGTACTCATTTCGGCCGGCGGCTGCGCCACATCCCCGCTCCCTATCAACAATGCCCGGTCCGTATCGATGGAACGCGTATTCCGCGCTGATGCGCTGCCGCTGGCGAACAGCGCCCGCGCAGTGTTTGTTAGAGATGCCGGATTTTCTGGCGGCGGCGCATATCAACATCTGTACATAGACGGCAAAAAAGCAGCCTCGCTGAATCCCGGCGAAAAAGTAGAGTTCATGCTCACGCCAGGCAAACATATTTTCGGCGCTGCACCAACCGATTCGTCCGACACGCGCTCGCTGACTGTTACAGAGCAGGACCTCAAGGCCGATAAAAGCTACTTCTATCGCATCCAGATGGACGGCGACTCCTCCCGGGCCACGCTCCAGAGGTTCATGCCGGATTACCAATAGGATGACGGGCGGCGGATAACACGCTGCCAATCCAAGAGTT
The DNA here is from genome assembly GCF_028292705.1 of Collimonas fungivorans. Classification (GTDB taxonomy): domain Bacteria; phylum Pseudomonadota; class Gammaproteobacteria; order Burkholderiales; family Burkholderiaceae_D; genus Collimonas; species Collimonas fungivorans_B. The sequence goes on from NZ_JAQGLV010000084.1 coordinate 11,584, forward strand.
ATTCCTCACAGGACGCCACCTGCTAGCGTCCGGATCCAAGCTGCCACAGCCTTGACACATCGGATTTTATGTAACAACATATGTTGCATAAATAAAAGCGGTTGCTGGTTTTCCGTTTTCGCAAAATAACTCTTGCCGCCATCCGCGCCGAGACTCAACTGCATTGCAAGGGGCACCTCAAAGCCATTAACCTAGAGAATATCCATGCCCAATAATACCGCCCCTGCTTTTTCCGGAAGCACCGTGGACTCTTATAACGAAGGCCCGCCACGACAGGTTCCCGGCTATTCGAGTCTTCATCGCATGGTGTCACTTTTACTCGCCGAGAAAATGCCTGCCGACGGACGCGTGCTGGTACTGGGAGCAGGCGGCGGGCAGGAAATCAAGGCACTCGCGGATGCGCATCCAGGATGGTCATTCGATGGCGTGGACCCGTCGGCCGACATGCTCCGACTGGCCAAACGGGTGATTAGTCCGCACGACGCGAGGGTGCGTTTGCATGAGGGCTACATTGGCAGCGCACCGGAAGTGCTTTTTGACGCTGCCACATGCATATTGACTTTCCACTTCATCTCCCGCGAACAACGTCTCCAAACCCTGAAAGAGCTTAGGCGCCGCTTGAAGGATGGCGCGCCGTTTATCCTGGTCCACCTGAGCTTCCCGCAAGCTGAGCCTGAACGCTCGAAATGGATAGCTCGCCACGTCGCCTATGGCCTCCCCGAGGGAGCAGACCCGGCCCATGCGCAGGCCACCCGCGAAGCAATCAGCACCAGGCTGACAATTCTGTCGCCAGAGGAAGAGGTGGCGATGCTTGAAGGCGCCGGGTTTTCGGATGCCAGCCTTTTCTATGCCGGCTTGAGCATCAAAGGCTGGGTGGCATATGCTGCGTAGCTAAGCAGACCGCAAACAGGCAACCGGCCTTACGGCCGCAACCCGGTCGTAAATACAGTCCGGGCCGAGCTTTCATCGCCTAGCCAGTGATCTGCCACCTGGGACAAGGGCACCGGCCTGGTTGCGATCTTGAAGCCGCCCGGGATCGTGGCCTTGAGCAGCTGCTCAATCGCATCGAAGATGCGCGGCATCGGAATGCTGCCTAAACCGCTGCCCATGAGTTCGATGGACGATGATCGAAGCGCAGCACCTGGAAGAGTGATGGTTGGGCCGCTAACCGCTCCAATCTGAACAAAGCGGACCGGGACTGCCTCCGGCGCCGCTTTGGCGCCAGACACCAGCAACAGCTCTGCGCTCTGCCCCCAAAGGTAGTCGAGAATGACGTCGATACCAGCTCGGAACTGTTCTTCCAATTCGCTTGCGAGCGCTTCCTGGTCCTGCGCAAGGCTGATCGTAACGTCGGCGCCGAGAGCTCGCAGAGATTGCAGGGCTTCCGCATTCCGTCCGGTAGCGATGACTTTGCCGGCGCCCAGATATTTTGCGATTTGCACTGCGAGACGACCCGACACGCCTGTCGCGCCATTGATCAGCACGGTTTCTCCCTTGACCAGCTTGGCACGTTCAAGCAAGGCCGCCCATGACGACATCCCTGGAATCGCGATTGCCGCTGCTGTCACATCATCCAGCGCCGCCGGCAAAGGAATACAATGCGTCTCCTTGACAATACAGTACTCAGCCATGCCGCCAGAGGGTGCTTCAGGCAGCACGAAATAGACGCGTGTCCCGTCTTCGCTAATACCGGTGCCGTCGACACC